>NZ_JBEZLP010000056.1:0-48528 GCF_040652195.1 Streptomyces sp. NPDC048278 | reverse complement strand
CCGCCCGCACCTCATCCATCACCGGCCCCAGATCAGCAACCACCCCCCGCACCCGCGACGCAAAATCACGATGCGCCCGCCCCAGAGCCCACAACCTGTCCTCATCAGCCTTCGGCCAGTCCCCACCCGCCAGCTTCGCCACCCACTGCAACCCCGACGGCAACATGATGCTCACGCGCCCGGATCACCCACCCACGAGGAAGAGGCCATATCCGGAACATATGTCTCTTCAGTAACCACCCAGCGAGAGGATGGCCAATGCCCGGTGAACTGACCGGGACGCCGGGGGATCACACCGTGCGGCCCTGCCGTGGGCGGCCGGGCAGCCGCGCCCGTTCAGCCGCGCCGTGACCGCAACGCGCTCGCCGCGAGAATCCGTGCCACCGGAGCGGACGAGCTGAGGAACAGCACGTCGCATCCTCGCGGCAACCGGGCCAGGAGTTCGGGCACCGGCATCACCCGGTGTGCGGGCAACCGGTCCTTCTCCAGCCCCGGCGAGGTGGAGAAGACCGGTACCACCGGCGTTCCGTCAGGTGCCTCGGTCACCGCAGGCCGCCCGTCGTCGCCGACGCACACGGCCAGCTCGGCCTCCGCGACGGCCGCGACGAGCGACTCCTCCGTGCCGTAGCCGGTGGCGGCCAGCTGAACGGCGGCGTCAGCGGGACCGACCGGGCGGGCCCACCCCAGCGCGTCGGGTGAGGGGCGGTACTCGCTGTTCCTCTCCCACTCGACGATCTCGCCGTGTTCGTCGCTGCGCCAACGACCCAGCACGGCCCAGGAAGGCGGGGCCTCGTCGTCGGAGCCGCGCCAGTGCCGGTCGATGACGGACAGCCAGTGGTTCGGGGCCACGGAGGCGGCCGCGACGAAGTCGTCCGGTGGTGTCCGGAACCCCGGCTCACCTCTCAGAGCCCCGGAAGGGCCACCGTCGGCGCCGACGGCGCCGACGTCACCGGTGCCGTCAGGGCCGGATGTCGTACTGCTCACGGGGCGTCCCCCAGGTCCGCGTCGTCGCCGGGCCTGCTGTCCGGCCGTCGGCGGGTGTTGAGCCAGACACCCGGCATCGAGGTGTCCGGATCCGGCAGGGTGCCGATGTCCAGCGGATCGGCGGGGTCGTCCGGCGTCGGACGGCCGAAGGATCCGCTGTAGCTGAAGCCGGGCCGGCCGGTACGGTCCGAGTACGCCTGCGGCAGTCGGCGTCCCGGTGCCCCGAGACCGGATACCAGGTAGACGACCGGGATCCCGAGACGGAGTCCGCGCAGCAACGGGCTGAGCTGCAGCAGCGCCAGGAACTCCCGGTCCCGCACGGGAACGGCACCGAGTCGGGGGAGGTGCAGCACCAGCCCGCCGGCCGGATCCGTGTCGGTCCACACGATGTGGTACTCGAGGGGTTTTCCTTCCTCCTTCCAGGGCGCGGCAACCGTCTGCTGACGGCCGTCGGCCCCGATGACGTGGACGTGCTCCGCGTCCACTCCGCCCGGTGCCGGCCTGCCGCTCCAGTTGACCCCCTGGGTGCGGCCGTTCCGCCTGAGGAGGGCCGGTGGCAGATACGCCCCGTTCCCCACCAGGTGGAAGGCGCCCAGTACGTCGCGGTCAGCGGTGTCCAGTCCCTCCGTGTCCGCCATGGCGACCAGGAACCCCAGCGTCTGACGCCTCGACGGATCCCACGGGTCGGTGTCGCGCATGTGGAGCACCGCACGGCCCAGCGTCTCGAGTTCCGCGGGAGACTTCCCGGCGAGCGTCCGGGCCGTCCGCGCCAGGGCCCAGAGCACCCGCGCCCTGTCCTGGTCCCGCACCGGGGCACCAGGAGGGAGCCTCAGCACCGACCGGACCGTGGCCGCGCCCTTGGCCACCTCCCGGAGAGCGAGGTTCAGATCCGCGTCCTGGACCATTCTGCCGAGCCAGTCGTCCGGTTGCCGCCGGATCCGCTGCCAGGCGGCGCCCAGCACCCGCGCGTACGCGGCCTTGTCAGGGGTTCCCTCGGTGAACCGCTGGGCGAAGAACGTCCACATGTCCAACCGGAACGGTGTGAAGCGTCCCAGTGCCGGGTCGTTCGCCCGCAGTCTTTCCAGCGCGCCGATGGATTCCCAGGCCTGTGCGTATGCCCCGCCGGGCACACCGCGGGTGTCCTCGATCTCGTTGCCGAACACCGCCCGCAGCGCCCGCACCAGCCTGCGTGTCACCCACCGGAGTTCCCTCGGCGAGAGACCGGCCACCGTGTCCAGGGCCGCCGCCCCTGCCAGGGCGTCCAACTCCTCATCCAGAGGCTCCGGGTAGAAGGTCACCATACGACCCTCCACGCCATGTTGCGGGCTCGTCATGGCACGCTCGAAGAGCTCGAAGCGCACGAAACCCTTCATGCCGGTCGGCGCTTTGAACTCCCTCCTGCTCACGTTCGCGACGTGCTGGGACAGCGGCACGTCTTCCAGCGGGTCGTCCACGTGCGGTGGGGGTCCGGCGGCAAAGTCCTCCTGGCTTCGGGAGCCAGACGTCGCGGACCAGCACACCGTCAGCATTCCCTTGTACTCGGGCGGCAGTTCGGTCAGCTCACGCAGCCCGCCGATGTACCTTCCACCGTCCTCGGCACTCAGCGACACCGTCTTTCCACGGACGACCAGTCCCAGCCTGCCCGGCTGTCCGTGGGCGGCGAAGTGGTAGACCATGGGGTCAGGCGTCTGCGTCGGCTCCACCCGAGTCGCCTGCACAGTGTCGCCGTCCCACACCGTGTGGATGAGCGAGCCCGGTTCCAGGTAATCCCTGAAGCCCTTCTCCTTCCTCCGGAAGCCGTCGTCAGCCGCTATCGAGATGCGGCCCAGCCGTTGATGGTTCTTGGCCACCAGTGGCCCGGTGTCCACGTCACTGTCCCGGAACCGCGTACCGTCCAGCGCCGTCCACCGACGGTCCAGGAACGGCATCGGCTCGTCCAACGGGTCGAAGGACACCCAGTCGCCGTACGCCAGATTGGGATCGGTGTCGATCAGGGCCGGGAAATGCTCGTCCACGTCCACGTCCCTGACCAGGTCGCCCTCCCGGCTGGGAGCCCAGACCCGGCGCCTGAGCCGGCTCGCCAGCGTGCGCAGCAGATCGAGGTAGCGGTCTCCGGCGAACGGCACGGCCAGTACCAGCGGTATGTCCCGCGGCAGCCCGTCCAGTTCCGGCGCCAGCTTCTCGGCCAGCGCGTCGGCGTCCAGTCGGTCGCCGTCCAGCGGGCGCACGCCGGTGTGGTCGCCCCGCGACCGCAGGACGTACGCCGCATCGCCCCACGGTGCGTCGTATTCGCCGACCAGCGTCAACATCCCGTCGCGCCGCTCATAGAGCCGCACCCGCCCGACCCGTACCACTCGCACGGCCTCGCCCGTCCAGTTGCGGCCGCTCGCCGCTCCCGAGACATCCGCCATCGCGGTGCGCGGTGAAAGGAGCGGGTCTTCCCCTGAAGGGACCGAACCCGCCGACTGCGCCGACCGCCGGGTGTCCTGGGGGACGGAACTCGCGGTCCGCCGGTCGTCCGGGCTCGGTCGCTCCGCCGTACCAGGGCCCGCGAACATGTCCGCCGCCACGCCGGACTCCTGCCCCGCCTCCTGCCCCGCGCCGGGTGGCACCGTGGCGACCTGGCCGTCGGCGGTGCGGTGCGCCGGTCCGGGGTGGCTCTGCGCGTCAGGCCCGGTCACGGATTTCCGGGACATCGGGGCCCGCCCCTGGGGAACCACGGAGACGAAACCGGTACCGCTGCCGTCCGGCCGCTCGTGCGGGCGGACCCGGACCGGGTCGTCGTCTCGTGAGGTGGCGGCGGGCAGGGGCGTGGGGCCCGGGCTCCGGGTCGCCGTCTCGGCGGCGGTCGGGGCGGAATCGGCCTGGATGACCGCCCGCAGCGCGTCGAGGGCGGTTTCCGGCGGCGGCTGCGGCACTTCGTCGGCCTGGAGGAAGTCGTACGGGCGTCCCGCGCTGTCCGTATTCTCCCGATACGCCGTGATCTGCAGATCCGTTGCCCTCGCGTACCAGATCCGGGGGGTCGGCCGCGCGGGGAATTCGCCGGCCGAGGAGAGCGGCACCGCGACGACGACGCGGCGTGCCCCGTCCGGCACGGCGGCCAGCGCCACCGCCGGGTTGAGTTCCACCGTCGCGCCCTGCGGGAGGTGCAGCCGGGTCAGACCGGCCACGTCCGTGCCCGCGGGTACGGAGAAGGCGTGGAAGACCGGACGGTTGACCGCCCGCAGCAGCGCCCTGCCCTCGGCCGCGAGCCCCAGGTGCAACGGGATCTCCTCGTACAGTGCGCGGGCCAGTTCGTCGGCCAGGCCGTGCATCTCCTCGCGGACGCGGTCCTGAGCGCCGCGCCCGGCGGGGGCCGCGGCCCGCCGGGCGAGCTCCCGGAACGACGGGTGATTGCGCAGCAGCAGGGGGAGTCGCGTGCCGCCGTCGTCCATCGCCTTGTCGATCGTCTCCGCGACCAGTTCCGCCAGCCGGGCCCTGCCCTCGTCGGCGGGCAGCCGGTCCGCCCCGGACTCCAGCAGCGTGCGGTCGGCGTCGTGGCCGTACACGTACAAGGCGGTGGTATGGGCCTTGTCGAGCCCGGCCACCGGCGCGACCTCGCGGCCCGCGACACCCTCCAGCCATGCCGCCGTCCTGGAGTACAGCTGCCAGTGCGGCGGGCGCAGGCGGTCGGCGAGCGGACCGGGGACCGTACCGTCCAGAGGGGCGAACACGGTGTGGGCCAGGCCGTACACGTGCAGGGCGTCACCGGCCAGCGCTGCCCGCAGGGCGGCCTCGTTGCCGCTCATCCGGCTGGTGAGCAGATCGTCGAAGAGCGCGGCCAGCGGATTCCCGTGGGACAGCGACCAGCCGAACACCGCCTTGACGAACGACGGGAAGCGGTCGCTGGGCAGGCCCAGCGACCGGTACAGCCAGTAGAACGCCCGGGTGCTGCGCTGCGCGCCCAGCCGCACGCCGATACCCCGGTCGCGGAAGAGCTGCAGATGCGAGGGAACGTCGGTCGCGAGCACGGTCTCCGCATGCGGATGCTCGGCCGGCACGGCATCCGCGTACACGGACATCAGCTGGTCGAACGTCACTTCGGGCCGCGCGGGATCGACGGGTCCGGTGTACTTGCCGGCCGCGACGAGCGCCGTCACCGCCTGCCGTGCGACGCTTCGTGCGGACGGATCGCCCGACAGCCGGGCGCCGAGCGCGGCCTCGTGACCGCGGACCGTCGCGCCCCAGTCAGGGAGGTCGTAGACCCGGCGGTAGCGCCCTGCCTGACCTGCGAAATACGGCTCGCCGGTGGGTACCGCGGCCACCGGGAGCGGGTTCCTCGGCCGGAACCGCCGGATCGAGGGATCGTCTTCCGCACCCCAGGGAGCCAGCATGCTGACCCGCTCGCGGCCGCTGCCTCCGGTTGCCATCACGGTGTTGCCCGCATAGGTGATCCGCTTCTCGCCGTGCTGGTCCGCGGAGAGCTGCGCCACGGGCGCGGCACCGGGGCGCTTGCTGCCCGCGAGGCACACCCACAGCAGGAACGGTGTGTCGGGGGTGACGCGCATGCGTTCCAGCAACCGCGCCGCGTTGCCGCCCCCCTGGCTCCCGCTCACGAACTTCTTGCCGGCCGGTCCCACCATTTGGTACGAGTGCTGAAGGCCGTGGGAGGAGCCCACGACGAACGCGGGCGGGCCGTCCTGCGGCAGCGTCCCGGCGGCCAGCGGCCAGGGCTGCGACGGACCCTCCACCCCCTTGTCCCTGACGACGTACTCCGTCACCCCCGGGAAGTCCGCGAGCGCGCGCCGGATGAGGGGCGTCTCCCGCGAGGTGTCGCTGGAGAAACCGACCCAGGTGCCCTTCGGTGTCCTGACGTGCCGGACCAGGATGCTGTTCTGCCACGGGATCGCGGAGAGCGGCTGCGGTGCCTCGACGGCGACGAGGTGCCTGTACCGCAGGCCCGTACGCCCGTCCAGCCCGGAGCCCGCCCGCGCGGTGAGCTCCAGCGAGACCGGGACCGGGATCCGCGCCGGGTGCTGTGCGGGCGACCGGGAGAAGATGGCGAGCTTGCGCCAGGACAGCGGCCGTACCACCTCGAGGAGGATCGGCGGGCCGTCCGCCGACCGGGCGTTGCGTGTCAGGGATTGCAGATGGCCGAAGTAGGGCGCGGGCGGCCCGGAATGAGCCGGCCTCCTGGTGAGGGACAACGGCCGCATCAGATCCACGAGACCCGGTCGGGGCATGGTCGGCTGGAGCGTGCGGGCCAGTTGCCGCAGGCTGCCGAAGGCGACGTCCCGGTCCGTCGTGGCCGGGCGGGAAGGGTCGAGCCGCAGTCCGGTGCCTTGGGCGGACCCTGCTGTCAGGTCCTGGACCAGCGGATCAGCGGGGTGCAGCCAGTAGTACACCGAACCGCTGTCCGCTTCCTCGGCCTGCAGCAGATCCACCGCTTCCTCGGCCATCGAGGCATGGCGGCGCACCTCGGCCAGCAGCCGTTCGTCCGCCTGTGCGGCGAAGGCGTCGACCACTTCCCGCCTGCGGGACTCGGCGCCGGCTGCGGAGCGCTCCGCGAGAGCGCCGACGGCCGGGGCGCGCAGCATCAGCAACGGCCACTGCGACCGGTCGCCGAGGGCGGCCTGTCCGCCGACCTCGCGTATCCGGTCCCGCAGCCGCTCCAGCGCCTCCGGGCCGCCGCCGGTGATCCGCGGATCGAAGAACCTGGAGTCGGGACCACTGGCCAGGGTGAGCGCCAGCACATGTCCTTCGCCCAGCGTGGTCAGGGCGTTGAGGGCACCCGGGTTGGTGCGCATCAGGTCCCGCCACGCCTCCCGGCGCTGCTGCCACAGGTCCGCCTCGGCCCCGGTCGCCGCGTGATGGGCGAGCCCTCGCGTGACCAGACCGAGCGGGCTGGTCCACTCCCCCTGACCGGTGATGTCCGCCGCCAGCAGGTGCCGTGTCCGCTCCGCGTACAGCACGACATGCGGTGGCTGGGCCAGCATCCGCGGCAGGTCGACGTCGTCGGCGAGCCCGGCGGCCCGCAGCCGGCCCAGCGGGTCGAGCTGGCCGTGGACATAGCCGTGCACCCGCGGCAGATCCGTCAGCCACGGATCGGGTTCGACCTCCTGGTCCCACACCCCCGCCTGGTGCGACGCCTCCAGGAACCACTCCCACGGCAGCGCGCCGTCCGCCGACAGGTACCGGCCGGCCAGAGCGTCCCGGAACAGCAGCGCATCGCCGTCCGGATGCGCGTGCCGGAAGATCCGGAGCAGATGCCCGATCCGCTCGGCCTGCCGGAGCTGGCCGCCCGTCAGGTCTCCGGGCTCGCGGTATCCGCGCTGCCCCGCGTCCCGGGCTGCCGCCCCCGAACGTACGTCCACGGCCGCGGGGAGAGCCGCGTGCTGTACGTACAGCGGAGCGATCCGCTCCAGCGTCGCCATCAGTTCGTCGAACGGTGGCGGGTTCTGCCGGTCGAACAGCCTGCCCATCGCCGCACCGACGTCGACTCCCGCCAGACCGCGCACGTCGAACAGCGCCCGGTAGAACGCGACCCGGTGCGGGCTGCCGGTCCCGAAGGGCCGCGGATTCCGCACGATCTGTTCGATCAGGGACTGAGCGGCGTCGCGCGCCTTCGGGTCGGCCGCCAGTACCCGCGCGGCGGTTCTGCCGTACGCCGCCGAAAGCTCCTGGTACCGGGTGCGCAGGGGGCCGGCGAAGAAGTCGGGGTACCGCGGCTCGTGCGCCCCGGCCACGTCTCCGCTGCCCTGCTCGGCCACGGCAGGCGGCGTGCCGGGGCGGATGACGGCAGACGGTGCCCGGACCGTCGTGGGTACCGGCTGCGCCGCGGCCGACGCGGGGTCAGCGACCGGCGACACCGGATACGTTGCCGGTGGGGGCATGCGGAGAACCCACTCCGGGTCGGACCTGTCCGCCTGCGACCCGTTTCGGGCAGCGGGGGTCGAGTCGCCTCGCACGAGGGCGTCATCGGGCGGCGACTGCCCCGGCCCGTTGTCGGAGGCCGGACCGTCCGCCCGATCCAGGATCCGCCGACCGTGCTGCCCGGGTTCCGGTTCTTCGGGGCCGACGTCGAATTCGTCGTCCGAGAAGTCGTCCGCTCCACGGTCGTCCCTCGTCATGGGGCGAATGGTGCGGTCGGAGTCGTCCGACCCCACGTCCGACAGGGAGTCGTCGGACCCGTCGTCGGACCCGTCGTCGGAGACCAGACTCGGAACACGCACGGTGTCCGAGTCCGAAGCGTCATCCGCCAGCTCCCGGAGCGGGCCCCCCTCCTCCAGGTACTCGTGGCCGTAGGTCTCGAACAGCGTCTCCCGGGTGCGCCGGTCGACGACGTGCCCGAAGGGGTGCTCGATCCGCCGCTGGAACTCCGCCTCCGCCTCGGCGGCCTCGTCGTCGTCACGGCCGGATGCCACGAGACTCCGGGCCTCGGCGTCAGGAGTGGTCACCGGTGCCCGGTTGAAGAACTGCCGGCCTGGATACGCGTGCGTGCCGCCGCGCCCGGCCGGCGCGGGCCGCCGCGGGTACCGCACCACCGTGCCGTCGGGATGCCGGACCGTCCAGGACGTGCCCGGAGCCAGGTGGTACAGCCCCGGTCCGCCGTCCGGACCGGGCGTCACCGCCACACCCCCCACAGGCCCGCTGAAGTAGTGGTAGGTGACCCGCTCCCCCGGCACGAGGGGCAGCGCGGCGATGCTGTCGTCGTTCAGTTCCCGTTCCGGCGCGCAGAACAGCATCACCACATCGGTGACATCGCTCGCGACGCGTCGCGCGACATCCCGCGCGGCCCGGCCGCGATCCCGGAGCGTGGCACCGTGACCCGCGGCGAAGTAGGCCCGGCTGCCGTCGGCGATCGGGGCCTCGAACACCTGGTGGCTGCCGTCGGCCTGCCACGCCACCACTCGCCGGATCTCCGGCAGCCTCTGGTAGGTCGGCACCCGCAGCCGCAGCCCGGTGCCCTCGAAGTACAGCTCGGCGAACGTCCGGCCGTCCGCCGTCCGCAGACGGATGGGCTCAGGCGCCCCGACCCGCCGGCCGGGAGCAGCCCCGGCCGCCTCGGCCCAGTTGAAGTGCTCCTGTCCCGGATAAGCCATCCGGGGTGTGGGCGCAGTGGTCCGGTCGGCGACGGGACCCACGGACAGCCGGCTGTGGTGGCGGGGGACGAGGGCTTCGCGGTGCGCCGCCAGTCCCAGCCGGCCCCCCAGCCGTTGTGCGGCCTGGCTGAGCACGGTCGGCAGCGCCAGGTGAAGCGGTATGTGCGGTCGGCCGGCCGCGGCGAACTGCCGAGTGATGATGTCGAGCAGACCTCCCCAGGTCAGCGGTGGGTGGTCGCCCTCCTCGCCGCGCCACTGCTCCAGTGCCGCGAAACCGCGCAGCAACGCCAGGAACGCCTCACTGCTGTCTTCCAGATACGGTCCGTAGACCAGCCGGAGCGCCCGCACCCACAGCAGGACCTCGCCGGCCCGCTCCTTGTCGCCGGTCACCTCCGCCGCCAGGCGGTGCCGTTCCGCGAGCGTCGGCTCGGGCCGGAAACCCGCCCACCAGTCGCCCTCGGCCAACCGGAACCGCGCGCCGAGACCTCGGGACGGATCGGCAGCGGCGATGACCGGCTCACGCCCACTGGCGGTGGCCCATACCCACGCGTCCCGGTTGCCGGCCAGCGCCTGCCCCGGCAACGGCGTCTCCAGCGGGTCGCGGGACGGTTCACCCGCGACATCCGCACCGGTGACGACCAGCGCGGTATGCGCGGGCAACGCGGCCTGGTTCGGATCAGCGGCGAACAGAAAGTCGACGACCCCGGGGTAATCGATCGCCTTGACGGTTCCGTCCAGCAACGCGAACGCGGCATTGTCGGCATCGCCGCGGAGGCCCAGCAGATACGCCTTCCCGAACGGCAACGCCGCAGCGACGGTCTCGGCCACCACCTGCCCCCGGCCGTCCAGCCGCACCTGCGTGTACCCCTGCACCTCGGGCAACAGGTGATAGGTCTCCGCCCGTCCGGCCAGGTCGTCGGCCGGACGCACGGAGAAGCCCACCGGCTTGCCCGCCGAATCCAGATGCCGCACCTGGTGCACCTGCTCCACCGGCACCAGGGTCCCGTCCACGGCTGCAATCTGCGGCCGCCAGTTCTCCGCCGCGAAGTTGTCCGCCGGGGCCTGCGACAGCATCGGAAGAACCCGCGATGCCGCTTCGGCCAACTCCGACAACCGCTGCCGCTCGGACGGAGGCTGCCTGCGGGCGTGGTCCGCCGCCTCGGCCACCACCGTCTGGAGCTTCTGGTGGATCCCGTCGGGAAGCGGTATGCCCACCGCGTAGCCGCCCACCGCCGTGGCCATGTCCTGGAGTTCAGGCAGTTGCGCCATGAGCGTCAGACCCTTGAGTCCGTCCGCACGCACCGCCAGGAAGGGAGCGATCGCCTGCACCGCGGGGTGGTCCATGATGCGCCTGATGGACTCGCGCAGAACGTCCGGGAGAAGCGGCGCAGCGTACTTCACCGCGCGCTTGTAGGCGTCTGTGGTGACCTCCGTCAGCTCCTCGACGACCCGATTGATCTGCTCGGGAGTCATGTGGACACCCGCGTTGGGGGCGCCCTCCACCTGGGGGAAATCGTGCGGGAACCCCACATGTCGCAGCTCCTGGACCGCCAGCGGCACCGCCGATCCGTCGGTGTCCAATGCCGGGAAGTCGGCGATATCCACCGTCTCCGCCTGGCTGACCGTCCTGCCGTCCGAGGTGCGTCCGGTCAACGCTGCGATCACATACTCACGCGGACTCGGCTTGTCGCCGACGGAGGCGGTGAAGAACCCGGGGAAGACCGTCAGCCCACTCACGCCTTGGGACCGCTGTTCCAGGAACTCCTTCAGCACCGTGTGAGTCCGGTCAACGATCTGTTCGTAAGCCCCGTCGAAGAAGTACCGGGTACGTGGCCGCATCGCCCGCAAGACATGGTCGAACGCGTGCCGGGACGCCATGACCAGCAGGTTCTTGAGGAGGAAGGGCGCGTCATTGGGCGGCTGGCCCATGGAGATCGCCATCCGCACCAGCACCCCCGCCAGCTGCACCGCGATGTGACTGAACGCCTGCCACGCATATCCCCACACCTCGTCGATTTCGGGGATGACCGCCAGGAATGGGATGAATTGTGACGGAACCTCGGCCGTCATGACAGCGCCGGCGAGATTCGAGGCGATCCCCTCTCCGTACCTCCTCGCGTACACGAACGGCACCGAGCGTTCAGGCCCCGACAGCCTGCGCAGGGCGTAATCCTGAAGGCCTCGCAGGCCGAGTACCGGCGAGCCAGCGTTGGGCTGCACATATGCGGGAGCGTTCGGCCCGAGGATGCCGGGCATAACCGCCACGTAATCGGTGAACGGTGTGGATTCCCATCCGGGCAGACTCGCGAGGATCTCGCCGAGTGGTACGGGGGCCCGTCGGCGGTCGGCGAGTCCCAGCGCGCTCCGCGCTCGCAGGAGCTCGGTCTGTGCCGCAGCCCGAGACAGCCTCCGCTCCCCAGGAAGCGCGTCCATCGGCGCGACGACGAACTCGGCGATCGGGAAAGTGACCAGGTCCTTCATCGGCACGCCGGCGGGCGCTCCCTCAGGCACCGCGTGGAAAAGTCCCGTATCCGGACTGGGCCAGAACAGCATGAGGTCGTAGACGATGTGCATGCCCGGCCCCTTGGCCAGCACCGCCTTCTTGGTGAGCACCAAGTGGGGCGGGAGACCCCCGATGAACAGCGCGTGCCGGTCCTCGACTTCCAGGCCGATCTTGTTGTGGAACGACCGCGCGGGGTAGGCGGTCTGCCCCGCCGGAGCCCCGCCCGCCAACTCCTGCTCCACGCGGGTACGCCCCACGGGCAGCGCGGAGACGAAGAACGCGGGGCTGCCGTCCGGCCGCTCCAGGGCATGGACCCGCGCCGGATCGGCGGGTCCGGCGGGTGTCACCGCCACACCGGACGGCAGCGCGTGCACACCGACGGCGCCGCCCAGCCCATCGCGGATCCGCTGCGCCACCAGCTCGACCTCGGCCGGATCCGTGCCGGGGAAACACGAGGTCAGGACGAGGTCCGTCATCCCCTGCGGGAACTTCGCCCTGGCCGCCGCCACGAACCCACGCGCGTCGAAACGCACCGGCTCGCCATCCGCCGTCACCCCCTTGAACCACGCGCCGTCGCCGTGCGACCCCCAGAACACCGCCTTCGCCCCCGGGCCGAACGGCAGCCGGCGCCGCACAGCGACCCGTCGGCCCTCCACCCGCGCCCACTGCGTGTACTCGCGCGCCCCACCGATGTCCCGGAACGCCTGCCGACGCGCGTCGGCGTCCTCACGAGGGAACGACATCAGGCCCGAAGGCTGTCCGTCAGGGCCCGCTACCTCCTCCACCGCCACCCGCGCACGCGGCGCCCGGACAGGCGTCAGCGGGGCGTCGTCGGCCTCGGCATCGGACGTCTCGTCGCCGCTGCCGATCGCGTCGTCCACGGCCGGCGCGGCGCTCCGGGCGACCAGCCGCACCGCGTCGGCCAGCGTGGTCCGCGGTACTTCGACCGCTTTCAGCACCTCGAACGGCCGGCCGCCGCTGTCCGAGCCCGGCTCCTGCGGTTCGACGGCGAGGTCCACCACCGCGGGGTACCTGAGATCGGCTTCGCCGATGGCACCGGCCGACGAGTTCTCCACCACCACCAGGACCCGGCGGGTGTGGGCCTGAGCAGGGGCCAGCTCGTCCAGCGCCGCCTGCGGAGTCGTCCGGAGCCGCTGCGCCGGGTGCACGTTCAGGGCCTTCAGGGCCGTCGGCGTCTGCTCGGGCGAGGCCAGGAAGGCGAAGTAGGCCGGCTTGCGCACGGGCGGCAGCGTCCCGCGGGCCTCGGCCGCCATGGCGAGGTGCAACGGAATCTCGTCGTACAGGCCGTCCGACAGCCTTACGACGTGATCGTGCAGGTCGGCACGGATCCGGGCGGACCGGGAGCTTGCCGGGTCGGCGTTCATCGCGTCCCGGGCGAGGTCGCGGAACCGCTCGTCCTGCCGCAGCAGCAACGGGAAGCCCACCGCGCCGGCGGTCAGCGCCTGGTCCACCGCGTGGTGCAGAGCCGTCAGCAACGCCTCCCGGCCGCCGTCCAGGAGCCGGGGATCGAGCAGTGGCGCGTCGGCCTCGCTGCCCAGCAGGAGCAGCGCGGTGGCATGCGCCGGGTCGGCCACGGCCGACGCGGTGTCCGGGCGCCGCTGGGAGGCGAGCCACTGCGTGCGACGGCCGTACGCCTGGTGGTGCGGAAGGCGCAACTCCTCGGCCATCCGCGCGGAGGAAGCGCGGCCGAGCGGCGCGAAACCGGCGTCGGCGTAGGTGTAGAGGTGTACCGCGTCACCGGCGAGGGCACTGCTCAGTTCGGTGTCCGCGGCGAAGACGTCGCGGGCACGCCGGAGGTCGATGAGGATCTCGGCCAGAGAGTGCGAGCCCCTGGACAACGCCCAGCCGACCAGCGCCGCGACGAACGCGTCGCGACTCCCGAGTGGCAGCCGCAGCGACAGGTAGGTGCCGATCAGCGGTTCGAAGCTCCTGAACGGTCCTGCTCTGAGAACGAGGCCGCGCTGGGTGGTGAACTCGTCGCGCGCGACGCTGTCCGCCGCGATCGTGATCGTGCGCCTGCCCCGGTGACGGCTGACCGCGCCGTCGAACGCGGTCATGAGCTGGTCCAGCGTGAGCTCGGAGCGGTCGGGATCGAGGGACAGGTTGTATGCGCGGGGCAGCGCTTTGAGCGCCTGCCGTACGGCGGCCAGCGGCTCCGGACCGCGTGCCACGGCCGCGCCGAGGGCGCGCTCGTAGTTCTCGGCGATCGACTTCCAGCGCGAGGTGCCGTAGAGGCCGCGGTACCACCCGGCGGGAGCGACATCGTACGGATCGTCCGACAGACGGGAGGCGATCGGCTGCCCGTCGGTCCGGCGGAAGACCACCACGGCAGGATCCGGTACCCGCCGCGTCGCCTTGATGCCGAACCGGACGGGCGGGTTCATGTCCGGCACCGGCCTGGTGGCCAATTGCGAGGTGGCGGCGATCGTTTCCCGTTCGACGGGCTGGCCGCCCGCGACGATTTTCGCCAGCTGGTCGGAACCGGGACGGTCCCTGCCCGCGGAGCACGACCACAGGTACGCCGCGAGGTTCTTCGGCAGGCCCAGTCCGTCCATCTCCCACTCGATGATCCGGCTGACCTCGGCGCCTTCGGCGGACCTCAGGCCATGCGGGGACGGCACTTTGAAGAAGTCGGCAGAGCCGTGCGCCGCCCAGAAGAAGGCTCCGATTCCCGCGGCCCGCGGCCGCGAGACCGTAGCCGGTATCAACGACCACCCCTGCTCACCCGTACGCGCGGCGCCCTTGGCGTACGGGACAAGGCCCGCGCCCGACAACAGGTGCGGATAGGTGTTCTTGCGATGGTTCCAGCTCCGTGTGGTGAAGGCGGCCACCCCGAACCGGCGCTTGTCGGACGTGGTCATCCATCGTGTGATGATCGGCCGGTTCCAGGGCTCGGCCGGAACCGGCCGCGGGACCTCCACGGCAGTGACGTGCGCGTACTCCAGACCCGTCGCGATGTCCCGGGTGGGCGTGTACCGCTGGAACCGGAACCTGACAGGGGCGGCGTACTGCGCCTCGCCGCGACCGGGGTCCCGGGCGAGCATGGGAACAAAGCGCGCCGAAGACCGCTCGACCTCCACCAGCACCGGATGCCCCTGCTGCCGCCCGACGGAACGTGCCAGTGCCTCGATGCCCGCCTCCCTGCTCGTCGGCGGGCGGAAGAACAGGTCCTTCTGGAACTCCCAGCCCTGCGTGGCGTAGTCGTGCTGCCCGTGCAGCGGACCGGGCCTCCACAGCGGGATGAACACCGTGCCGCCGAACTCGGGCTGCAGCCGCAACCCTTCCACGGCCATCGCCGTGTGCCGGGCCATGTCCTGCACCATCTGGTCATCGGCACGCAGCGCGGCCACGGCGAACGCCGCCCGCACCCGCGTTTCCGAACGCCGCTCCGGAACCTGGTCGGCCAGCCGGCTGATGCCCGGATCCTTCAGCAGCACCGACGGCATGTCCGCACGCGGCGCGCCCCCGGCCAGCTTGTCACCGAACGAACGGATCACCGCCCGGAGCCGGTCCAGCGCCCCGGCGCCGCCGCCGACGATGTCCGGGGTGAAGAACGCGACGTCCGGACCGCCGGCCAGGTGTATCGCCACCAGGTGCCCGGGGCGCAGGGACCGCAGGGGAGAGGTGACGCGGTAATGCCGCAGCCACGACCGGTATGACTCCCGGCGCCTCCACACGGCGTCCGCTTCGGAGGGGGACGCCGCACCGGCTGCCCGGCCGTCGACCAGGACGCCGAACATCCTGTGCGTGCCCGGTTCCCCGGTGACCATGGGCCCCAGCAGATCCGCCATCCGCCGGTGATACAGGAGCTCGTGCGGCAGACGCCTCAGCGTCTTCCGCATCTGCGGGTCGGCGGCGAGCACCTTGTCCGGCACCCGGCCCTCGGGGTCGAGCATCGCGCCTGCCCATCCGTACAGCCGGGCCTCGTTGATCCGCGTCGCGTCGGGCTCCACCTCTTCACGCACCGCCCGCTGGGTCATCGCCAGCAGTTGCGCCAGCGAGTGATCGCCACGGGGCAGCAGCCAGCCCAGCACCGCGTCCCTGAAGAACATCTCCTCGCCATCGGGGACGCCCATGTGCTGATAGACCCGCAGCACCAGCTCGGGCTGCGTCTCCGCGGTGATGCCGTTGTCCCCGGCGTAGACGGGAGCGGCGTGCGCGAAGGCGTCCATCACCTCTTCGAGACGGGCCGGGTGCCGCTTGCTCAGCAGCCTTGTCATCTCCTCCTTCCGCTTGGCGTACGCAGGGTCGTTCCGCTCGAAGAACAGGCGCCGGTAGCCGTCCGGGTACGCCGCTTTCAGCAGCCCGCTCAAGTGCTGGAGGCCCTTCCGGGCGTGCGTGCCGACCTTGGCGTCCGACGCGATGGCCTTGCCGAGCGCGATGTCGTAGTCCCGTCGGGCGCGCTCGGCCTCCGGCCCCTCGTAGCCGGGGAATTCCGGATCGCGTTCGTTGTCGCGTTCGTTCGGCGGGGCACCGTCGGTGACATCGCCGGTGTGTGGTCCGGCGATCACGGACGTCCCGGCCGTCCCGGCGTCGGCCATGTCGGCGTCCTGGATCGATTCGGCCTGTTCCTCGGGCGTCGGCGATGTGGTGACGACCGCGTCGGGCAGCTGGTCGAGGCCGACGGGGCTCTGACTGATCGCATGGCTTCCCGGCAACGTGGCCATCGACTCCGCCGCGGTGGCGACGGCCCGCACCGCGTCCAGTGCCTCTCGCGGATCGGCCGACGGCAGCTCCTTCACCCGCAGCAGCTCCAGGGAATGTCCGTGACGGTCCACCTGGTACTGATGCGATATGACGACCAGCTCGGTCGCTCTGGCGTAGCGGATGTGGTGCTCGCCGGGGTCGTGCGCCAGGGCGGTGACGTCGCGGGCCGTGGACGTCTCCACCGCCACCAGGACCCGGTGGGCCCCGGTGGACGGCGTCCCGAGCCGCCGCAGCGCCACTGCCGGGTTCCACTCGACGCGCTGGAACTGGTCCACGTTCAGTCTCGTGAGGCTCGCGGCGGCCCCCGCCGCCGGCGCCTCGAAGGCGAAGAACACCGGCCGGCCGACCGGGTGGAGTTCGCTCATCCCCTCCGCCGCGAGCCCCAGTTCGGTGCTGAGCCGGTAGCGCACGAAGTTGGCCATCGTGGGCACCGCGTCGAGCATGTCCTGGTGGGCTTCGTCGAACTCGGGAGTACCCGGCAGGGTGACGGCGACGCGGTCGGCGTGCCCTCTCAGGCGCGGATGCCGCAGCATCGGTGGCAGGTTCAGCCCGTGGCCGCGTCGTGCCCGGTCCACCGCGTCCTCGATCTCCTGGCGCACCAGCGGTTCCAGCATCGTCGCGCCCTCGACGAAGGGGAGGTCCTCGGCGCCCGATTCCAGGAACACGCGGTTGCCGCCGTGGCTGAGCATGTACAGCGCGGTGACGTGCGCGGGGTCGAGGCGGTCGACCTGCCCGCCGTTCCAGTCCCGGGCCGCGGCGTGCCGGGCCGCCCAGCTGTCGGCGCCCAGCTCTGCCTCGGCGCCGGCCGGGACCGGCGGCAGGTGCTCGGACTCCGCGAGCAGCCGCACGGCCCGCACCAGACCGTGCGGCACCTGAATACCGTCCGAGTCCATTCCGAGGTGGGCCATGCCCTCGGCGTGCATGCCCCGGTGCGGCGGGCGCAAACGGTCCGCGAGATCACCCGGCGGCAGCCCCGCACGCGGCGCGAACACCGTGTCGACCAGCCCGTACAGATGCGGCCCGTTGCCCGCCAGCGCCGCCACCAGCGCCGCCTGATTGCCGCTCAACCCGGACATCTGCAGGGAATGCAGCAGCCCGGCGAGGGGATACCGCCTGGACAGCCCCCAGCCGAACACCGCCCGCACGAACACCGGGAAGCGCTCGCTGGGCAGGCCCAGGTCCCGGTACAACCAGTACATCCCCCGCGTGTTGGGTGCCTGTACGAGCCTGATACCTCGCGCGGCCTCGACCTCCCGCTCTGTCAAAGGGGGAACAATCACCGGAGCGGCGACGGCCGGGTGCAGTTCGGCTGCGGCGGCACGGGTTGTGTCGATCAGCTCGTCCAGGGTCGCACCGGGCCGGCCGGGGTCGATCGGCACCTCGAACCGGCCCGAGTCGGCGATCGCCCTGACGACCCGCCGCATGAGGGGCAGCACGGCCTCGTCCCCGGACAGCCGCTCACCCAGCGCCGCGTCGTAGATCTCCGCGTGCCTGAGGAACGCGGCTCCCGCGAGGTAGCGCGCCGCCTGGCCGGCGAAGTACGGCTCTGTCGAGGGCGCCGGCTCACCCGCGTCCGGCAGGGCACGCCGCTGGAACTTCACGAACCCGATGTCGGGTGCCGCGCCCCACCCCGGCATCAACACCGTGTAGTCCGGAGCGGCCCCCAAGGTACCGACGCGGCTGTTCCCCGCGTAGGACTCGCGCTGCGGCGGCTGCTCGTCGGCCGCCAGCTGGGCCACCGACGGCAGGCCTGGACGCTTGCCGCCCACCAAACACTGCCACTGCATCAGGAGGGTGTCGTCGGACAGCCCCGCCTCCGCCAGCCGCCGGGCGGACTCGGCTCCACTCTGCGTACCGCTCATGAACGTGGGACCGAATCGCCCGATGCCGAAGACGGAATGGGGCGAGCCGTGCATGGAGACCACACCGAACCGGGCCGCACCCGTCCCCTGGTCGGTTCCGAACGGCAGCGGCCAGAGCCTCGGCGGCCCGGACGTGCCCGTCCGGCTGTCATGGACCCTGTGGTGCGTCACGTACGGAAAACGCTCAAGGGCGGCCCGGCGATCGAACATGTCCCGAGCGTTGAAGCTCGCATAGCCGAACCACACTCCACCCGGCGTGCGGATGTCACGGACCAGGAGCTCGTTGTCCCAGGCGATCTTCGACGTCGGACGCGGCAACTCGACGCCGATCAGATGCTCGTACCAGAGGCCGGACCTCGCGTCCCTCGAGTAGCCCTGGGAACGGATCCGCAGCGTGACCGCCCGCGGAGACACCGTCCGGCGCTTGTCCGGGGTGAGCGAGAAGACCGACGTCTCACGGGGCGACACCGTCCGTACGACGTCCAACAACACCGGATGCACGCTGCCGGTCGGCGTCCGACCCACCTTGTCGTTCAGCTCCCGCAGCACCGCGGCGCGGTCCGAGGAACCCCCCTCGAACGCCTTGAGCGACACCTCCTGGCCCATGACCGCGTACGGCTTCGCCGCACCGAACAACGGCCCCGGCACCAACAGGCCGTACAGCACGGACCGGCCGTCCGCGGGTTTCGCGGGCAGCCTGTCCAGCGCCTCTTCGGCCATCGACGCGTGGCCACGCACCTCGGTCAGCAACCGTTCGTCCGCATTCCGCACGAACGTGGCAACCGCCGCCGCCACGTCGGCCGCCGGTACGGACCGGCCGATCACGTCCCGGATGACGGGGTCGCGCAGCATCAGCAGCGGCCAGGTCGACCCGTCCTCGGGATCCGCGTCCCGGGCCGCCGCGCGGATGAGCTCCCGCAGCCGGTCCAGCGCCTGCGGCCCCTCCTTCAGTACCTCCGGGTCGAAGAAGCGCGCGTCCGGACCCGACACCAGCGTCAGCGCCATCGAGTGCCCGGTCGAGATCCGTCGCAGCACCTCCAGGATGCCCGGGTTGCGGAGCATGTCACGAAACGTCTCCCGACGCTCCCGCCACAGACTCGCCTCTCGACCGGCTGCACCGGTGAGTTGGCTCACTCCCTGCCCCAGGACGAGGACGGGATCGAACCAGTCTCCGCGCCCGGTGATCTTCCCGCTCAGCACCGGCCAGGTCTGCTCGGCGTACATCACCACGTGCGGCGGCTCCAGCGCGTCGAACGCCGCACGGTCGCCCGCCAGGCCGCTGTGCTGCAACCGCGCCCGAGGATCGAGATCGCCGTGGATCCACCCGTGCACCCGGGACATGTCCGTCAGCCACGGATCGGGCTCCACCTGCTCGTCCCACACCCCGGCCCGGTGCGAGACGTCCAGGAACCACTCCCACGGCAACGCGCCCGGACCCGCCAGATACCACCCCGCCAACGCCTCACGGAACACGAAACTGTCACGCTCGGGCAGCCCCAGCTTCCGGTGGACCCGCAGCATCAACTCGATGTCACGCGCCTGCCGAAGCTGCTCGGACGTCAGATCGACCGACCCGTGGTAACCGCGCCGCCGCATCTCGGCATTCCACGTCGCGTCACGCAGCGGAACACCGACCGGCGCCGGCATGCTGAATTGCATGGCGTAGCGCGGCACGACGCGCCCGAGCGCACCCATCAGCTCGTCGAACGGCGGCACGTTGTCCGGATCCACCAGGCGCCGCAGCTCGTCAAGAGCGTCGAAGCCCTGCAACGACGACCGGTTGAACAGCAGTCTCTGGAACTCGTCCGTCATGCGGGCGGAAGGTCCCCTGGCGATCCTGATGACGTTCCGGAGCGCGTGCTGAGTGTGCCACCGCACGGTCGGATCCCCCGCCAGTGCGCGGGCGACCGCACGCCCGTACAACTCCGAACGGCCCAGGTAGGACGTCCGGTCCGGCCCGGTGAAGAAGCCCGGGAACCGCGGCTCGTGCACGGCGGGGAACGCCGTCACAGCCATGCCCGCGCCCGACCCCGACCTCGTCGCCTGCGCACCACCCCGCTGGACCGTGGCGGGCGCCGTCGCGGCACTCGGGCCGCCGGCCACTCCCGCCGGAGCCGTCCGGGAACCGGCAGTCACGCCGGTGACCGGCGCATAGGTGACCGGCATGACGGCGCCCGGTGCGGACCGCAACACCTCGGCAGCTCCCGCCGTCCCGGTGTGGACCGTGTCGACCGTGTCGACGTCGTGGCCCCGGCTCCCGGTCGAGCTCGCGGAGGATGCTCCGCCACGCGCGGTCGACACGGCGTCCCGGCTCGATCCGGGCAGCTGGTCGAGGTCGGCCGGGCTCTCGCTCAGCGCGTCGCTTCCCGGCAGCGAGACCGTCGCCGCCGCCGCGGTGGCGACGGCTCGCACCGCGTCCAGCGCCTCCTGCGGATCGGCCGTCGGCAGCTCCTTCACCGACAGCAAGGAGTGGGAGTTGCCGTGGCGGTCCACGTGGACCTGATGCGAGGTGACGGTGAGTTCGGTGGTGTGGGGGTAGCGGATGTGCTGCTCGCCGGGGTCGTGCGCCACGGCGGTGAAGTCGCGGGCCGTGGACTTCTCCACCGCCACCAGGACCCGGGGGCGTGCCTGGTCGGAAAGCGGTCCCAGCCGCCCCAGCGCCGTGTCCGGGTCTGCCTCGACGCGCTGGAACTGGCGCGCGTTCAGCCTCGTCAGGCTCGCGACGGCCCCGGCCGCCGGCGCCTCGAAGGCGAAGAACATGCGCCTGTCGACCGGGGGCAGCTCCGTCAGCCCCTCGACTATGAGTCCGAGATGGGTGGGGAGCTGGACGCGCAGAACGTGGGCCATCGTGGGGATCTCGTCGAACATGGCCTGGTGGGCTTCGTCGAACTCGGCGGTGCCCGGTGCCGCGGCGGCCAGCCGGGCGGCGGGCCGCTGAAGGACCGGATGCCGCAGCAGCGGTGTCAGCGACAGCCCCTTGCCGTCCGCCGCACGGCCCACCGCCCGGTCGATCTCGTCCTCCACCCACGACTCGAGCATCTCCGCGCCCTCGTCCACGGGGAGTTCGTCGGCGCCCGATGCCAGGAACCTGCGGCTTTCCTCGTGACTGAGCAGGTACAACGCGATGACGTGCGCGGGGTCGAGGCGGTCGACCTGCCCGCCGTTCCAGTCCCGGGCCGCGGCGTGCCGGGCCGCCCAGCTGTCGGCGCCCAGCTCTGCCTCGGCGCCGGCCGGGACCGGCGGCAGGTGCTCGGCCTCCGCGAGCAGCCGCACGGCCCGCACCAGACCGTGCGGCACCTGAATACCGTCCGGGTTCGCCGCGAGGTAGGCCATGCCCTCGGCGTGCATGCCCCGGTGCGGCAGGCGCAGACGGTCCGCGAGATCACCCGGCGGCAGCCCCGCACGCGGCGCGAACACCGTGTCGACCAGCCCGTACAAATGCGGCCCGTTGCCGGACAACGCCGCTGTCAACGCCGCCTGGTTCCCGCTGAGTCCGGACGCGTGAAGATCGAGCAGGAGTGCCGCGAGGGGATACCGCCTGGACAGCCCCCAGCCGAACACCGCCCGCACGAACACCGGGAAGCGCTCGCTGGGCAGGTCCAGATCCCGGTACAACCAGTACATCGAACGTGTGGCCGGGGTCGATTTCATGTCGATGCCGCGTCCCTCGGCGAACTGCCACTGTTCCGAGGGGTCCACGCTCCACGGGGCGGCGCCGGCGGGGTACCGCTCGGCTGCGGCGGCCCGGGTCGTGTCGATCAGCCTGTCCAGGGACACACCAGGCCGGCTGGGGTCGACCGGCACCTCGAACCGGCCCGAGTCGGCGATCGCCCTGACGACCCGCCCCATGAGGGGCAGCACGGCCTCGTCCCCGGACAGCCGCTCACCCAGCGCCGTGTCATAGATCTCCGCGTGCCTGAAGAACTCGGCGATTCCGGCCGGGTAGCGCGCCGCCTGGCCGGCGAAGTACGGCTCGGCCGAGGGCGCCGGCTCACCCGCGTCCGGCAGGGCACGCCGCTGGAACTTCACGAACCCGGGGTCGGATGCCGCGCCCCACCCCGGCATCAACATCACATGATCCGGAGCGGCCGGCACGGTGCCGACGCGGCTGTTCCCCGCGTAGGACTCGCGCTGCGGCGGCTGCTCGTCGGCCGCCAGCTGGGCCACCGACGGCAGGCCGGGACGCTTGCCGCCCACCGAACACTGCCACTGCGACAGGAGCGTGGCGTCGGAAAGCCCCGCCTCCGCCAGCCGCCGGGCGGACTCGGCTCCGCTCTGCGTACCGCTCAGGTACTTACGGCCGAACCGTCCGAGCACGGTGACGTTGTGCGGCGAACCGTGCGCGGCGGCGACGGCGAAGTACGGCTTGCCGGTCAGCGAGTCGGTGCCGGTCGGCAGCGGCCAGGGCCGCGGCGGTCCGTCCGTGCCCGTCCGGCTGTCATGGACCTTGTGGTGCGTCACATACGGGAAGCGCGGGAACGTGAGGCTCCGGGGGACCATGTCCCGAGCGGGGTAGCTCGAATACCCGAACCACACTCCACTCGGCGTGCGGATGTCGCGGACCAGGATCTCGTTGTCCCAGTCGGTCTTCGAGGTCGGCCTTGGTATCTCCGTGGCGACGAGATGCTCGTACCACAGGCCGGACTTCGCGTCCCTGGCGTAACCCTGTGAATGGATACGCAACGTGACCGCCCGGGGGGACACCGTCCGGAGCTTGTGCGGAGTGAGCGAGAAGACCGACGTCTCACGGGGCGACGACGTCCGTACGACGTCCAACAGCACCGGATGCGCGCCGCCGTGCCGCGCCCGTTTCACCTTGTCGTTCAGCTCCCGCAGCGCTGCGGCACGGTCGGAGGAACCTCCTTCGAACCGCTGCTCGAGCGACACCTCCTGCCCCTTGACCGCGTACGGTTTCGTCCTGCCCGACAACGGCCCCGGCGCCATCAGGGTGTACAGCACGGACCGGCCGTCCGCGGGCTTCGCCGGCAGCATGTCCAGCGCCTCTTCGGCCATCGACGCGTGGCCGCGCACCTCGGCCAGCAATTGCCCGTCCGCGTAGTAGTCCAGGAAATCGTCGACCGCCGCCGCCACGTCGGCCGCCGGTGCGGACCGGCCGATCACGTCCCGGACACCCGGATCACTCAGCATCAGCAGCGGCCAGGTAAGCCGGTCCTCGGGATCCGCGTCCCGGGCCGCCGCGCGGATGAGCTCCCGCAGCCGGTCCAGCGCCCGCGGTCCCTCCTTCAGTACCTCCGGGTCGAAGAAGCGCGCGTCCGGGCCCGACACCAGCGTCAGCGCCATGGCGTACCCGTCCGACAACCGCGCTCGCGCCGCCAGGACGCCCGGGTCGCGCAACAGATCGCGCCACGCCGCCCGGCGCTCCTGCCACAGGTGGGCTGCGGGGCCCGTCACATCGCGGACCTCGTGCAGCCCCCGCCCGAGGACAGCGACGGGATTGACCCAGTCTCCGAGCCCGGTGGCCTCCCCGCTCAGCAGCGATCGGGTGCGCGTCGCGTACATCGCCACGTGCGGCGGCTGACGCAGCGTCTCCCGGTCCGCCGCCACCCCACCCGGCCGGTCGAGCGGATCGAGATCTCCGTGGATCCATCCGTGTACCCGGGACATGTCCGTCAGCCACGGATCGGGCTCCACCTGCTGGTCCCACACCCCGGCCCGGTGCGAGACGTCCAGGAACCACTCCCACGGCAACGCGCCCGGATCCGCCAGATACCACCCCGCCAACGCCTCACGGAACACGAAACTGTCACGGTCGGACAACCCCAGAGTCTGGTGGACCCGCAGCATCAACTCGATGTGACGCGCCTGCTGAAGCTGCTCGGACGTCAGGTCACCTGATCCGTGGTAACCGCGCCGCCGCATCTCGGCATCCCACGCCGCGTCACGCGGCAGCACGCCGAGCGGCGCCAGGTGAACGTCCATGGCGTAGCGCGGCACGACACGCCCGAGCGCGCCCATCAGCTCGTCGAACGGCGGCACGTTGTCGGGATCCAGCAGGCGCCGCAGCTCGGCATGGGCGTCGAAGCCCCGCAGCGACGCCCGGTCGAACAGCAGTCTCTGGAACTCGTCCGTCATACCGCCGGAGGCGTGCCAGGAAGCGTCGACGACGTTTTCGAGCGCGTACTGAGCGTAGTCACGCACCAGCGGATCCGCCGCCAGTGCCCGGGCGACCGCACGCCCGTACAACTCCGAACGGCCCAGGTAGAACGTCCGGTCCGGCCCGGTGAAGAAGCCCGGGAACCGCGGCTCGTGCACGGCGGGGAACGCCGTCACGGCCATACCCGCGCCCGACCCCGACCTCGTCGCCTGCGCACCACCCCGCTGGACTGTGGCGGGCGCCGTCGCGGCGATCTGGCCGGCTGGGTTGCGGTAGCGGACCGGTGGCGGGGCCAGTGGTCCGGGCTCGGACACAGGTGTCTGCGCGACGGGGGCGCGGCCCTCGGGGAGGGCGGAGACGAAGCCGGTGGCCGTGCCGTCCGGCCGCTCGTGGGTGTGGATCCGGACCGGCTCGTCGGCCGTGGCCGGGGTGACGGAGACGTCGTGCTCGGCCAGATGCACACCGAGCCCGGTCGCGTCCTTGACACGACGCGCGATCGACTCCTGCGTCCGACGATCGGTGCCCGAGAAGCACGGCGTCAGCACGATGTCCGTCGCGTCCGCCGGCAGCTCGCCCTGGAGCAGTGCCAGCAGTCCGTCCTCGTCGAAGCCGATGTGCCCGTCGTCCTCCGTCACACCGGCGAACCGGCCGCCCTTGCCGTGCGAGCCCCACACCACGACGCGCGCTTCCGGCGCGACCGGCAGCCTGCGCTGAGTGCTCACCAGGTTGCCTTCGGCATCGCGCCACCACTGGGTGTACGTCCGCTGCCCCGCGGCGTCCCGGTACCCGTCCCGGCGCAGGTCCGCGTCCTCGCGGGTGAACGACATCAGTCCGGAGAGCCGCCCGTCGCGGCCCAGGACCCGCTCCACCCTCACCTGGGAGCGCAGGACATGACGCTGCGGATCGGTGATGTCTCCTGCGGCCAGCATCCGGGCGGCGGAGTCGCGGGTCATCCGGACCGGGACCGGGTGCGCGATCGGCACGTCCAGTTCCGCCGTGGCGTCCTTGGCCGCCATGGCGTGTCCGACGGTGTCGCGCAACCGGGCGACCAGGCGCAGGTCGACGGTGAACTGCACCAGCGCGGACGGGCCCGAGAAGACCAGCGTGGCCGCGTTCCCGCCGCTGCTCCGGGCGGTCTCGGCTGAGCTGTGACCGGCGGTGCGGGCCAGTATCGGCTCGTAGTCGTGGACGTTGCCGGCGGCCCAGTTCATCCAGGCCGGTGCCGGCGTGCTCTGTCCCGCGACACCGCCGCTGTCCGCCACCGTGCCGTCCTGGCCGCTGTCCAGCAGCCGCAGACTGCCTGGGTCCGCGCCCGAGACCGCTTCGAACACGGCCTTCTCGCCGGCGCCGAGGACCGCGCCGTCGGTCAGCCGGGCGTGCAGGTAGACGTCCAAGTCCTCGATGCCGAAGAACCGCTTGACGAAAGCCGACGGCAACGGAAGTCCGGAGGTGGCGAGCACCGGCAGCGCCGCCTCCAGCCACTCCGTGGACGCTTCCTCCCGCACGGTGTACGCCGCGGCCCTGCCGATGGTCCGGAAGTCCGGCGACGCTCCGAGCATCCGGGTCAGGGCGGCCATCCCCGCCCGCACGCGGGCAGCCCCCCGGAAGCCGTTCACCTGTACCTCCGCCGGCAGGCGCGTCCCGGAGGCGCGCCACCGCGTCAGCGGCACGAGTGGGGCGGACGGCTGGTCCACCGGCGGCAGCTCGCGCGGCGGGCGGAGACCGGTGAGCGCCCGCAGATCCGACTCCGGGAGGCGGAACAGCAGGTAGCGGTCGTCCTCGACAGGTGACCCGTCCGGTGCGGGGAGCGGCGCCTCCAGCTCCACCGACACGATCGGCCGGGCACCGTCCGCCGCCCCCGCTCGGTACAGGTCCAGCCGCGCCGACACCGGGATCCTGACGTCGACCATGCCGGCCTTGTCCGGAACGGTCGTCGTGACGCTGGTGATCAGCGCCTTGCGCACGGTCTCGGCGAAGGCGTGCCGGCCGGTGGTACCACCGGTCGGTATGCCCGCCAGTCCGCCCGCGCCGCCGGTGAGAGCGACGTCCAGGAGGAGCGGGACGTCCAGCCCGGGACCCCTGCCTTCCGAGCTGGTCGTCCCGAGGTCGAGCAGCGCAGTTGTCGCGTAGGCGATCGCCTCGCCCTCAGTGGGGCGGCTGTCGAAGATGCCGTCCTGCCGGTCCAGCACCAACTGCGCCACGTAGGCCCGGGCGCCGCTGCTCTGGTCGAACAGTTCCACCGGCACGTGGTCGTCCGCCAGGCTGGTCAGCAGGGCGACGCCACCGTCGAGCAGCGCTCCCAGCCGCTCGGTGTTGCGCCGTCTGTCGTCCAGCAGCCGTTCGGGCAGCAGGTCCACGGGGATGAGGTCCTTGGTGAGCTTGCCCTGCCTGGCCGCCAGTTTGCCGCGCAGCGCCGGCAGCAGGCGCCCGAAGTCAGGGGCCTTCTTCACCGTGCCGAGGCCCAGTGGCCCGTCGGCGGCCAGCCGCAGCCCGGCAGCGGGGTCGGCCTCGGGACGCCGCGCCACGGGCGCGGGCGGAGTGATCCCCTTGGCCCGCAGACGGGAGTCGATCTGCGCTCCGAGTCCGAGCGCGCGTGCCTGCTCCTCCGTCAGCAGCGCGGCGGCGACCCGGGACAGCAGCCGGCCGCCGGTGCTCACCTTGGCCGGCAGGATGCCCACCGCCGCCTCGGCGGCCATGAGGACCTCCAGGTCGGCCTGGACCAGCACGACCCGGTGGTCCGCGTCGGTGGTGCTGATCCGGTCGATCGCGGCGGCGGACGCCAGCGACGACTGCAGTGACTTGCTGAAGCCGAAGCCCGGTACCAGACCGCCGAGCAGCCATGTCGACTCCGACGGGGAGCCTGCGCCGCCGAGCATCAGCGAGGTCTTCACGAACCGGCTGGCGTCCTTGACGCTGACGATCTGGTGGCCGCCGGTCAGCCACTGTTCGGTGGCGGGTCCGTCGAGGACCTCCACGACAGAGGGGTTGACCACGTGGAAGCGGCTGCCGACCGCGCCGGTGAGGGCGCCCGCCCTGCGCACGTAGTGCAGGCCGTCGGCGACCCAGGCACTCCTGGTGCCGCGGGCCAGACCGGCCGGGAGCGTGTCGGCGCTGAACCGCTCCTCGATCCACAGCGCCGGATCCAGACCCTCGGTCGTGAACGCCTCGTCGCCACCGGCGGCGTCGACGAGCAGTTCCCGCGCCAGTTCCCGGATCTCGGCACCGTCGCCGACGATCTCCATCGCGAGCCACTGCTTCAACGCCCGCTTCTCGGGCCCGGGGGCGGCCCAGGCCGGGTCGTACATCGTGTTGATCCCGCGCAGCTCGGGCACCGGGACGGTCCGCGTCTCCGCCGCGATGTGCGGCAGCCGCACATCGGCGGGCCCCAGAGTGAGCGCGGTCGGGGTCGTCAGCCGCACGGGCACCGGGTCGATCGTCAGCGGGCGCACAGCGTCGTCCGTACCCGGGGCGGCGCCGGTGCGGGCGAGCGTGGTCACCTCGGGGGTCTGACGCCCGGGCAGCCCTGGCGTCACATACCGGGGCCAGGTCCTCGGGCGTTTGACGGAGGTGACCTCCACGTCGAAGGCCAGCACGGAGTCGTAGGCGCTCGTGTCGCCGGAGCCGGTGGTCACCCACCTGGCTTCCACGTTCGGCCCGGACATGGTGGCCCGTGCCCTGGACGCGCCCAGGGCGGCGGCGAACGTCAGGTAAAGGTGCCCGGGAACGGGCTTGGCCGAGAGCAGCCCCACCACCGAGGCGCCGTACTGCCCGGCCTCTCCGCTGAGCGCGCCGTCGGCCAGCTTGGCGGTGCTGCGCAGCTTCCAGTCGGCCAGGTCCCCCTTGTAGTCCAGTGCCGTGACGAAGCGGCCCTTGACCCGCACCAGGACGTACTCGTTGCTGCTCCAGCCCTTGCGGCGCAGGCGCACCGGGATGCCCGTACTGAACAGCTGGCCCTTGCGGGCGCTCATGTTGGAGGGTGAGAGTCTCTTGGTCAAGGCGCGCTGGTTGACGCGCATCCGCGCGTGGTCCACCACCGTCTCGAAGAAGCCGGACTTGTTGGCGTCACCGAATCCGGGCAGGAACCCGGCCAGTCTCGGGTCCTCGGCGAACAGTGCCTCGACGCGCTGGACGAGCTGGGCGGTGTCCACCTTGGACAGTGCCACGCTCGGGCTCGACGGCCCGAAGAGCATGGTCCGCCGATAGCCCGGGTGCCGCAGCGGGCGCGGAATCGACGTCATGCCGCCGGGCAGCCTCAGGCCCAGTGACGCGGCCTCGTCGGGACGCAGGCTCAGCCAGGCGGTGACGTCCTTGTGAGCGGGCCCGCCGGCGAGCCCCGCGCGCATCGCGCTGGACCGCGCGCCCGTGCCCTCCGCCCAGATCCGCACCCGCGCCCGGTAGACGGCCCGGCCACCGGTGATCTGCGGGCCGACGGCCGTCGTGACGACCGACCGGGAAGCGACGCTCCGGCTGGTCGCGGACATCAGCCCGGGCCGGACGGCCACCCGTGCGTGGGGACCGCCGGACATCAGGCCGAACCCGACCGCCGGGCCCAGCCCCACCTCGCCGCCGGCGCCGTGGCCGATCTCCACCGACCGCTGCCGGTCGGACTGCCGGTACTGGCGGGAAAACATCTCGTCGACGGGGAACGCCGGCGCGATCGAGACGATCTTGGCGCGCGCCCGGTACGCACCGCGCAGATGTCCGTCCTTGCTCACCAGTTCCTCGGAGTCCGTCCACCCCTCGAAGTAGGAATGCAGGTCCTGGGTGAGGCGGTCCGCGGTTCCGGCCCTGAGGGCGGCGGACCGCCCCGGAGCGCCGGACGCGGTGAGCGCCGGGTGTACGACGGAACGGATGACGTCGAACAGGCCCTTGCCGCCGGCGAACTGTCCGCCCGCGTCGGTGACCCCCAGGATGTCCAGCGACTCCGCGAACTGCGCGGCGCGTGCCGCGTCCGACGACAGCGGCTCAAGGGAGGCGTCGGCGGGCCGTGGACCGTCGGCGACGAGGAAGCGGACCGGCACCGTGGCGGTCGCGGAGCCCTCGGCGCGGAAGACCACGGGCGCCGCGGGACCTCCGGTCCTCTCCACCCGCACGCTCACCGTCACCTCACGCGGGACGTCCACCGAGCCGCCGACACTGGACAGCAGGCTGTTGAGCGACAGGGTCTCCTGCGCGCCCGTCTCCCGGGAGGTCTGGCCGAAGGACAGGTTCACCGCCGCGGTGGCACCGGCCAGCAGGCCGGGCGTCGGTGTCGGCAGGAGCACGAGTCCGTTCGCCTTGACCGCCCAGCCGTGCGTCGACTTCGCCGAACGGGCGTTGGTGCCGGTGACCATCTGCAGACCGGCGACGTCCGGGCCCCCGCCCTGCGGCTGGTTCACCACGGTGACCCGCGGTCGCCTCTCGCCGTCGGAGCGGCCGACGGCGACCGTCACGTCGTACCAGCCGCCACCGCCGCGGATCTGGAACGGAACGCCGTCGCCGAGGAAGGCGCCGCCGTTCGACTCCAGTTCGTCGATGACCGGCGTCGGATCACCGCCCTCGGTCAGTTGCCGGATCCGCTCGGAGACCCAGGGGAGGACGCTCAGGCCGTGCAGATGGGCCAGTCCCGGAGCCTTCATCGACTCCAGATACGGGGGCAGCCGGAAGGTACCGATCACCTGGGGCGGGGTGAGGACCGCGGGGAGGCCGCCTTCCGACTGCGTGGCCGAGAGTTCCTCCGTGGCCAGCGAGATCACACTGCCCCGGTCGCTCGACGGGCCGACGGACAGGGAGAGCGCGTGGCCCACGGCCAGCGACGCCCCCATGTCCACGTTGCGGAAACGGGGGTCGGGGTAGGCCGGTGCGGGACCGGTCGTCGCTCCGGCGGCGGACGGCGCGGCCTCGGGCTCCGCTGCTGTGCCGGAAGCGTTGGTCGCCCACTGGCCCGGTCCGCCCGCGGAAGTGTCCGAACCGGGGTCGATCTCCATCAGGGGTCCCGAGGAGTCCGACTGCGACGAGGTGTCGGACGACGCGTCCGGACCCGAGTCGATCTCCATGGGCTCGGGCCGCGATCCGAGCTGGGCCACCTGGTACTCGTAGGGCGCGCCGGAGGCGTCGTACATCACGCCGCGTGCGGTGAGGTGGACCTCGGTGTGCCAGGGGAACATCACCTGCCGCAGCCCCGGGTCCGCCGCGCCGAACGACACGTCCCGGGCCGGCGAGCCCTCGATCCGCAGCAGGACCCGGTGCTGCCCCGGCGTGGCAGCGCCGAGCCGGGCGAAGGCGGTGCCCATGTCCAGGCCGCCCAGCTGGAACTGCGGGAGCGTCAGCGCGTGGAGCGTGCCGGGCAGGTGCCCCCCGAGCTCTCCAGGGGCCAGGTAACCGACATACACCGGGGCGCCGGCCTCGTCCAGCCCGGCCAGGGTCTCGGCCAGCATCCCCAGGTGCTCGGGAATGCTCTCGCGCAGGGCTTCGGAGAGGGCGGGGACCATGTCCATCATCTCGGCACCGATCTCCCAGTACCGCTCCTCGGCGCCGAGGGTGAGGTCCCGGACCTCGGTGACGAGCGCCTGGAACCCCGTGTGGCCCACCAACAGGTGGGGGAAGTCCGGCAAGCCACTCGCCATGGCATCGGAGATGATGCCGCCGAGCTCGTCGGCCAGTCGGTCCTGGCCCTGCGCCGCCCCGCCGGTCTCCGTGGCGAGCTGCGCGCTCAGCAGCCGGTGGTCCGGGCCGTGGGTCCCCAGGTACAGGGCGGTCAGACGCGCGGGCGGCAGCGCGTCCAGCGGCGAGCCGGAGTGGCGGGTGGACCACTCCCGCAGGGACGCGTGCCGCGCCGCCCAGGTGCTCTCGCCGAGGCTCTGCTCGTCTCCCAGGGGGAACTCGGGCAGGTCGTCCTCGCTCGCCAGTGCCAGGATCGCGTCCGTCAGACCCTCGGGGACTTCCAGGTCACCCGTCATCTGTGAGGTCAGGTTCCGGAAGTACAGCTGGTGATGCGGCGGCCGCCAGGCATCGCCGTGGGCGTCGTCCAGCTCATCGGCCTCGGAGCCGAACGGATCCAGGGTGTCGTGCACCCATGCGTACAGGTCCACCGCGTCGCCGAGCAGCGCGTCCCTGAGCCGGTCGAGGTTGATTCCCAGGCCGTCCCCTGCCAGGTGGCTCTGGGCGTATTCGCCGAGGACCTCCACGACGGTGCGGGTGCTCTCGGACAGCCGCCACGCGAGAATCGCCTTCAGCAAGGGCCGGTGGCCGCCGGGGAGTTCGACGGCCTTCCAGGCCGTGAACATCGATCGCATGGACGGGTAGGGACCGTCGCGCAGCAACAGCCCCCGTACCGTGCGCAGTTCATCCCAGGTGGCGCTGTCCCCCGCGAGGGTGGCGTCCTCGTTCCCGTGGTCCCGCAACAGCGCCGAGTCGATCGCGCCCATCAGGTCCGACACCGACGGAGCACCTTGGGGAAAGACCACCCGGTACTTCCCGGAGGCTTTCAACGCGGCGGCGAAGCGCCTGGCGAAGTTCTCGACGTCCGCGGACTCGGCCAGCGCATCCCCGATGGCGCGTTCGTGCTCCCGGGCGACCTGTTCCCATCGTGGGTCCTTGTAGAGGCTCCGGTACCGGGCACCCTGGCCGGCGAGCGGCAGGCGGGCGATCCGCTCGGCGCCCGTCACCAGCCGCCGGGGCCGGAAGACCCGCCATGCGGGCCGGGGCCCGCCCTTTTCCGTGTAGATGATGAGCTCGATCCCCGGAACGGCTTCGCTGTCGGGCACCGCGGCGTTCGAGGTGGTCGATCCGACGGTCTCGACGCCGTCGGAGAACTCGTCGGCGGCCTGCTGGGCGGCCGGTGTCACGCCGTCCGGGCCGTACCCGCCGTAGCAGGTGAACACCAGTTGACGGGTGCCGTTACCGAGGCCGAGGCGTCGCATCAGCAGGGCGCCGCGGCGGCCGATCGACGTGCCGGTGGTCTTCCTCGCCCCTTCGGGTGTCATCAGGAGGACCGTTCCGGTGCGGCCGTGCGAGGTCCAGACCGTGAACGCCGGTTTGTCGCCCGGCTGCACCAACCCGGTGGTCAGCGGAACCTGGAACGGCTGCCGCAGCGTCCAGTGCGGCGGCTCGTAGACGACTCCGCGTCGCATGTGGAGCAGGTCGAAGTAGGCTGCGGACCGTTCGATCCAGTCGGGGCCGGCGAAGCCGGCCTCGCCGAACAGGATGCCGCCGCGGGTGCGCAGCTCCCGGGTGATGACCGGCTCCTGCCAGCGCCGTCCGGCGGGCCGCACCTCCTCGTCGAGGGTGACGAGTCGGTACTCCAGGCCGGTCGCCAGGTCCCGCACGGTCTCCTGGTCCTTGACGCGGAACACGGCGCCGTTCGGATAGACGACCTGATCCTCGGGGAAACGCGCGAACGGTCCGGACTCGTGAGCCGTGAGCGGCTTTTCGACCCGATAGACCACCAGGTGCTGCCCGGGATGACGCGATGCCACGGCCGGCACCGACCGCAGGACGGGACCGATGTCCGACTTCACGGTGAAGCGCGGCGGCCGTTCGAAAACGTGCCCCTCGGCCGCGTAGCCGTACGAACCCTGGAGCGGGCCCGTCTCCCACTCGGCCCACAGCACCGGCCGCTCGGCCTCCGGCAGGAGCATCAGGGACCGGGTGGCCATCTCCGCGTGCTGGGCGAGCTCCCTGACGAGGTCGTCGGTGGCCAGGGTGTCGGCGACCTCCCGCAGCCGCGCGTAGGACCGCTCCTCGGGGTGGTCGACGAGCCGTCGCACCGCCGGCTCCCGCAGCATCACCAGGGGAAGCCGGGACTGCGGCGCGCCGTGGTCCAGGTTCTCCAGCCGGAACAGGATCTCGGAGCGGAGCCGGTACCTGCCCGGCGCGCCCACCGCGGTGATGTGCCCGCCCATGAGCGTGGCGTCGTCCCCGCCCAGCAGGAACAACGCGATCAGGTGGGCACCGCGGAGAGGGGGGAAGGCACGGCGGTACGTGCGCATCCACCGGCGCAGGGAGTCGCGGCGCAGGAACCAGGCGTCGGTTCCCTGACGGGCGACGGAACCGCCGGAGAGGGTGTCCAGCACTCCGGCGCCGAGGTCGTCGAGACTGAGGCCGCCGGTGACCTGCGGATCGAGCAGGTGCTCGGCCCAGTCACGGTATCCGGCCTGGTGCGGCAGCCGCTGCACGGCCCGCCTCAGTGCGTCGTCGCCGGCGAGCGGTCCCTTGTCCAGCTGCATCAGGGGTTCGAAGAGGAAGGGCACGAGGCCGTACAGCTGGGAGGCGTCGGCGTCCACGGAGGACGCCGTCCGCAGGTCCGGCTCCAGCGTGTGCGCCCCGTCGGTCTCGGCCACCCCGGCCCACTGAGCGGCACCGAGAAGTTCCGCCAGCGTGGGGGCGGGGTCCTCCGCCAGCATCCAGCCCAGGAACGCGTTGCGGAAGGCGAGCGGATTCGAGCCGGGCAGGATGTCGGCGTGGACCCGCATCAGCAGTTCGGCGTCGCCGACCCGCTCGGCCTTCGCGTCCGCGTGCTCGGCGGAGAGTGGATGTCCCAGTTCGGTCAGCCGGACGGCCAGGTCCCGGTCGGCCGGAGCGGGCCACCACAGGTTCCGGCTCCTCGCGTGGACCCGCGCTCCCCGTACGACCGCCTCCATCACGGTGGCGAGCGCGGGCGGGTTGTCGTAGTCCACCAGCTTGAGGAACTCCCGGCCGGCGCGGAAGTCCCCCGGCCGGCCGGGCGGGAAGAACAGAAGGAAGTCGTCGACCGTGCCGACCACATGGGTCCGAAGCTCGGTGAGGACATCCTGCGCGGCCTTGAGCCACATCGTGTTCGCGGACATCACCTGGCCGAGCGCGCGTTCGAAGGAGCGTGCCCGCTCGACCCATGCGGCCCAGTCCCTGAAGTACACACTGGGGAACCGCGCCACGACACCGGACGGATCGAGTGACGTGGCCTGCGACGGGACCGTCCAGGAAGCCGTCGAAGGACCGGCCGGGTGGGAGGCGGTGTGTTGCGGGGCGTGGACCAAGGGGGCGGCGGGGGTGTTCGCCGGCCATCCGTCCGGGCCGTTCCGCAAAGCTGCGGCGCTGGACTCGTCGGCGGCCGGCTCGTCTGCCACGGACGTGCCGAAGACCACGGCGGAGCCGCTCGCGGGCGCCGGTCCCTGCCGGAAGGAGCCCGGTGTCACGTCCGTCGTCGGCGCCTCGGCGGCGCGGATGACGGACCTGAGGGCTTCGCGGGTCGCCGCCGGATCGGCCGTCGGAGCTTCGGTCGCTTCCAGGACGTCGTACCCGGCGGCCTTGTCGGCCGCCGGGGTGATACGCAGATCCACCGCTCGGGGGTAGGCGAACATGCCGTCCGTACCCGGCAGCGAGCGGGCCGCCGAGTCCGCCACCCTGACCAGCACCAGGCGTGTCCCGTCCGCGACCGGCCCCGACTCTGCCAGGGCGACGGCCGGATCGTGCGCGACCCGCTGGAACCGCCGTACGTCCAGCCCGGTCAGGGTGGCGGTGTCCGCGTCCGACGGGACCGGGAAGGCGAAGTACACCGGTCGGCCGGCGGCCGGCCGCCGGGCCAACGCCTCCGCCGTCACGCCTCGGTGGAACGGGAGGTCGCCGCCGAGGGCGGGCAGCAGGTCGGCTGCCCGGGCCCGCACGGCCCGGCGGGCGTCCGCGTGTTCCGCGCTGCCCGGCGCCGCGTTCGCCGCGCGGTCGGCGAGCTCGCGCAACGCCGGGTCCCTGCGCAGCAACCACGGCAGGCTCTCGCCGTCCGGTGCGCGGTCCACGGCGTCCCGTACCGCGTCCGGCAGTTCCCCGGGGCCCGCCGCCAGCAGAACCCGGTCCGCGGGGTGCGCGAGCAGCCCCAATGCGGTGGCGTGTGCCGGGTCGAGAGCGTCGGTGCCGTCGGCGTGGCTGTCGAGCCCCGCCGTGAGGTGGGAATACAGCCGCAGGTGCGGCGGGCGCAGACGGTCCGCGAGACCGCCGGGCGGCAGTCCCTCCCGCGGCTCGAAGACGATGTCGGCCAGGCCGTACAGATGCGTCGCGTCGCCGGCCAGCGCCGCGGACAGCGCGGCCTGGTGGTCGCTCGTCCCGGAGTCGCGCAGGTCGCCGAGGAGCGTGGCCAGCGTGGCACCCTTCGACAGTCCCCAGCCGACGGTCGCCCGCACGAACCACGGGAAGTCTTCGGCGGGCAGCGCCAGATCCCGGTACCGCAGGTACAGCGGCCGGGTGCCGACGACCGGGCGCGCGGGCACGCCGATCCCGCGCTCGTCCCTGAGCTCCGCCCGGACGGCGTCGGCGGGCGGCCAGGTGTCCGACCCGGGGTACCTGGCGGACGCCTCCGCGCGCAGCGCGGACATCATCGCGTCCAGCGGCGCTCCCGGCCGGCGGGCCTCTGCCGCCACCGGCTCGCCGGAGGCCTCCAGGGCCGCCACGGTCCGCCGGACGATGTCCGCCGCCGCCGGGTCGTGCGAGAGCCGCTCGCCCAGGGCCCTCTCGTAGTCCGCCGCGATCCGCGGCCACTGCTCCGGAACACGGTCCGGCAGGCCGGCGGCGTACGGGGCGAGCGTGCCCGGCGGCACGGTCCGGTCCTGGACGTCGCGCGACCGGAACGGCAGCAGGCCCAGCTCCGCTTCGGACACCGCGCCCCACCCGGGAAAGAGCTCCGCGTAGTCATCGTCGGGGCTGATCCCCACGGTGCTGTTCCCGGCGTAGGACAGACGCTGTGCGGGATGCTGGTCGGCCGACAGCTGCGCCACCGGTACGGCACCGGGCCGACTGCTGCCCGTTGAGCACGACCACGCGAGGAAGGGCAGGTCGGCGGGCACGTTCCGCTCCGCGAGCCGCTGGGCGAAGTCGTGGCCCTCCTGCGAACCGCTCACGTACTTCCGCCCGTAGCGGCCCACCTCGACGAACGAGTGCCGTGTGCCGTGCGATCCCTTGATGAGGAAGCCGGGCCGCCTGGTCCGCCGGTCGATGCCCGTCGGCAGCGGCCAGCGCTTCCGGTCCGTGGCCGTACCGTCGACGTGGTAACCCTTGGCGCTCAGCAGCTTGGCCGTCGCGACCCGGGCCAGGGCGACGTCCCTCGTCCCATGGCTCTCGAAACCGATCAACACGCCTTGATCGGTGCGCAGTTCGCGCATCAGGATCTCGTTGTCCCACGCCTGCCGCGCGGACGGGCGCGGCACCTCGGTGACGGTCACCCAGGGGATCCACCGGCCCGTCGCGGCATCCCGCCAGCGGCCCGCGGTCTCCACCCGCAGTCGCATCGTGGCCGGGGTCTGCACGGGGAACCGGTCCGGGGTACGGGAGAGGACCGCCGTCTTGCGCGGCGACACCGGCCTGGGGAGCTCGACCAGCACCGGCCACGCGCCGCCGGGGGCGCGATGCTCCGCCGACTCCCGCCACCGCGCGAGGGCGACGTCCCGGCTGGACGTACCGAGGGCGAACGCCTCGATCTCCTCCTCGCGGCCCCCGACCGCCGAAGGCGTCCCGCCGATCAGCGCGCTCAGCGGGTGATCGGCGGGCAGCAAATACCACACGGGGCCGCCGTCCGCCGGCTCGGCCTGGAGCAGGTCCAGCGACTCCTCGGCCATGGCCGTGTGACCACGGAGCTCGGCCAGGAACCGCCCGTCCACCCGCTCGGCGAAAGCGTCCACGGCCGCCCGCAGCTCGGCGGGGGACGCCGATCGGTCCACCGCGTCGCGGATCCCCGGGTCGCGGAGCATCAGCAGCGGCCACGCCGACCGGTCGCCGGGCCGGGTCCGTGCGCCGACCGCGCGGATCAGATCGCGCACACCGCCGAGCGTGAGCCCCGGTGTGAGCAACACCGCGTCGGGGCCGGACACCAGGTACAGCGACATCAGATGGCCGCGCTGCAGCTCGGGCAGCGCGTCGACGGCTCCCGGGTTGCGTATCAGGTCGCGCCACGCGGCTCGGCGCTGCCGCCAGACTTCCGCGCCGGTCCCGGTGGCACTGTGCTGGCCCCAGCCGCCGGCGAGGGACGGAAGGGGATCCTCCCACGTGCCTTGGCCGGTGACCTCGTCGCGGAGCAGCGGCTGCGCGGTCTTCGCGTACATCGCCACGTGCGGAAGCCGGTCCAGGGCGTCGCGGGTCTCGGAGTCGTCCTTGAGCGGCCCGTGGGGAAGGCGCTCGGACGGGCGGATCACACCGTGGATCCAGCCGTGCACCCGGGAGAGGTCCGTCAGCCACGGGTCGGGCTCCATCTCCTTGTCCCACACCCCGGCACGGTGCGTGACGTCCAGGAACCACTCCCACGGCAGGGCATCGGGATCGGCCAGGTACCAGCCCGCGAGGGCGTCCCGGAACCCCAGCACGTCGTCGTCCTCGATGTCCAGGTCCTGGTAGACGCGGAGCATCAGCTCGATCGCACGGGCGTAGGCACGCTGTCCGTCCGTCAGGTCGGCGGGCCCGTGATAGCCCCGCTGCCGCATCGCGGCGTCCCAGGCGGCGTCCCACTGCTCCACACCGACCGGCTCGGACCAGCCCTGCTCGTCCCGGTACAGCTCGGCGGCGCGCTCGTACACCTCCATCAGCCCGCTGAACGCCAGCGGATCGTCCTCGTCCAGCAGGCGCTCCCACTCCTCTCGGACATCGACCCCCTTCAGGCTCGGCAGCCCGAGCAGCGTGCGCCAGAAGTGGTCCCTTCCCCGCGAGTCACGGCCGTACCACTCCGGCGCGCTGTCCACGAGTTCGCGCAGCGCCGCCCGAACGTGGCGACTGGAGACCGGATCCATGGCCAGTGCCCGGGCCGCGGCATTGCCGTACTCGACGGACCGCTGCCGGTACTCGTCCCGTAGGGGGGCGGGCCCGGTGAAGAAAGCCGGGAACCTGGGCTGGTGGGCGTTCGGAAGCGACACCGGGGCCGGGCCGGTCCCCGCCTCGGACTCCGGGGTCCGCAGGGCGACGGGCCGAGTCGGCATGGCGGACGGGAACGCGTCTTCCCTCTGCGGCGCACGTGCGGCTGTCACAGGCGTGGCAGGCACAGGCATGGCTGACACGGGGGTGGCAGGCACGGGCGCGGCTGACACGGGAGTGGCCGACGCGGTCGTAGGCGACGCAGGCTCGGTCGACGCGGGTGCGGTCGGCGCGGGGGGTGGGGCTGAGGCCCATGCCGGGGCCGGGTCGCGGTGTAGTTCGGTGGCGTGGCCGACCGCTCTGACCGCGTCCAGTCCGGTCCGCAGGTCGCCCGACGGGGCCGCCACGGCGTTCAGCACGTCGAGTTGCGCGCCGTCGGAGGTGGTGAACCCGTCCTGTGAGGTGACACGCAGTTCCGTCGCCGTGGGGAACCGGATCTCGTTCCGGCCGCCCGACGCCGGCATGGTGCGGGCCGACCGGTCCACCACCTTCACCAGCACCGGGCGCGTACCGGCCGGCACCGGGCCCAGTTCGGCCAGCGCCTCTTCCGGGCCCGGTTCGATCCGCTGGAACCGCGGGTAGTGCAGCCGGATCAGGTCGGCGGCGGACACGTCGTCCGGAGCCGCGAAGGCCAGGTAGCCACCGGCCTCGGGCTGCTGCGCCAGCGCCTCTGTCGCCATGGCCCGGTGCGTGGGAATCCGCGTCAGCAGCTCGGGCGTGAGTTCGTCGGCGCGTTCCAGCATGTCCTGGCGGGTGATGCCGAACTGGGCGCTGTTCCGATCCGCGGTGGCGGCCCACTGGGAGTAGCGCTCCATCTCGGTGTCCTGCCGCAGGAGAAGCGGCAGGTTCGCCGGATCGCCGTCCATCGCCCAGTCGACCGCTTGACGCAGCAGGCCCGGCAGTTCGGAGGGCGCCGCCGCCAGCAGCGTGCGGTCCGGTTCGCTGCCGAGCAGGCGCAGCGCCGTGGCATGGGCGGGGTCCGTACCGGTCGGCGTGAGGGACGCGGCAGCGCCCACGAGGGCGTCGATGGGTGCGGTGAGATCGCTGTAGAGCTGCCAGTGCGGCGGGCGCAGCCGGTTCGCCGTATCGCCGGGGGGCAGGCCCTCACGCGGCGCGAACATGGTGTCGGCCAGCCCGTACAGCTGCACCCCGTTGCCTGCCAGGGCCGCGCCGAGCGCACCCGCGTTCGCGCTCATCCGCGAGTCGTGCAGGTCGGCGAAGAGCGCTGCCAGGGGGTGGCCGTTCGACAGTCCCCAGCCGAACACCGCCCTCACCAACGACGGGAACTGCTCGCTGGGCAGCTTCAGCGCGCGGTACAGCCAGTACATGGCGGTCGTGCTGGGCAGCTCTCCCAGGTGCACCCGGATACCGCGCTGCTCCAGAAGCCGCTGCCGGAGGGCGGAGTCGTGGGTCGCGAAGGACGACGAGGCCGACGGGTACCGGGCCTTCGCCGCGTCGTTGAATGCCGTCACCAGCTGGTGCAGCCGCACATCCGACTGGCCCGGATCGACACCGGCCTGGTGCGTCCCGGATGAGGCCAGCGCCCGCACGGCCCCCTTCAGCGTGTCGTGGGCCGCCTGATCGTCCAGCAAGCGGGTGCCCAGCGCCGTCTCGTAGTCGGCGGCGATCCGCTCCAGCCCCGGTCCGAAGGAGCCGTAGCGGGTGGCCTGGCCGGCGAAGTACGGATCGATCGTGTTGGCCCGGACGACCGAGCCGGCCTCGGTCCGCGGCTGGAACTCCAGGATCGACAGTTCGGACGGGGGCTCCGACCCCCAGCTGGGCTCCAGCACCTTCGTGCCCTCGCCGGTGGCCACCGTGGTGTTACCGGCGTGGACGGCGCGGTGCCGGGGCTGCTGGTCGGCGGCCAGCTGCGCCACCGTCACCAGCCCCGGGACCTTCGCGCCCACCGAGCACTGCCACAGCAGTGCCGGTGTGTTCTCGGGCACCCCTTCTTCCGCCAGTCGCCACGCGAACGCACGCCCGGCCTGCGAACCGCTCACCCGCAACGGACCGAAGCGCCCCAGCCCCTGGACGGCGGTCCTGGAGCCGTGCGCCGAGTAGTAGACGAACCCGGGCCGCTGGGTGGCCTTGTCGATGCCGACCGGTATCGACCAAGTCCGCGTCTGCCTCAACTCCCTGACATCCGACTCGTCCAACTCGGAGACGTAGTAGGTGCTGTCGTTCAGCAGAGCGTGGGGCTCTTGCTGATAGGCGGGCAGTTCCACGAGCTTGTCACTCTGGTAGCCGATCAGTACGCCCTGGTCGGTGCGTACGTCACGCATGAGGATCTCGTTGTCCCACGGAACGCGCGGTGCCTGCCTCGGCACCTCGCTGACGACGAGGTGCGAGTAGCGCAGTCCCCGCTTCTCGTCCCAGCCATGACCGACCCGGTCCAGGCGCAGCCGCACCGGCCCGGGGGCCTGCGCGGCGAAGGCACCGGGATCGCGGGAGAAGAGCGCCGTCTTGCGCAGTGACACCGGCTTCTCCAGCTCCACCAGCACCGGATGCCCGATCTCCGGCGGTGTCCGCTTCGCCATTTCCTCCAGCACGCCCAGGGCGACGTCACGACTGGACGTCGCCTGCGTGAACGGCGGGTACTCCTCCTCGGTGCCTATGAACGCGTCGGGTCCGCCGTCGCCGGACAGCGGACCCGGTGCCATCGACACGTAGTACATGGAACCGCTGTCCGCCGGCGCGGCCTGCCACAGGTCCAGCGCCTCCTCCGCCATCGACGCGTGCCCGCGGATCTCGGCCAGCGTGTGGTCGTCCACCGCCTCGGCGAAGGCGTCGACCGCGGCCTTCACGTCCTGCGGGGATCCGCGGTCGACCGCGTCGCGGACCGCGGGGTCGCGCAGCAACAGCAGCGGCCACGCCGACCGGTCGCCGGACCCGGCCAGTGCGCCCGTCGCGCGGATGCGGTCGCGCAGTCCGTCGAGAGTGAGCTCCGGGGTGAAGAAGACCCGGTCCGGCCCGGTGACCAGGGTCAGCGCCATGAGGTGTCCGCGCCGCAGGCTCGGCAGCGCTTGCAGCGTCCCGGGGTCGCGCAGCAGGTCCGACCACGCCTCCCGGCGTCGCGTCCACAGCTCGGCCTGCGCGGGGTCGACGCCCTCACCGGGCGTGATCCCCCCGGTGAGCACGGTCGGGTCGCTCCAGTCGCCCTGGCCGGTGACCTCGCCGCTCAGCAGCTCTGCGGTGGATTCCGCGTACATCGCCACATGCGGCGGCTCGTTCAGCGCCCGGCGGGCCGGATCGTGCACGGGGTCGTCGGACAGCCGCGCCTGTGGATCCAGCACGCTCCGGATCCACCCGTGCACCCGGGACAGATCGGTCACCCACGGGTCGGGTTCCACCTGGCGGTCCCATACTCCGGCGCGGTGCGAGGCGTCCAGGAACCACTCCCACGGCAGCGCGCCGGGCCGCGGCATGTACCTGCTGGCCAACGCGTCCCGGAACAGCAGGAGATCATCTCGGGAAGCGCCCAGATGCTGGTAGAAGCCGAGCATCAACTCGATTTCCGCGGCGTGCCCGCGCTGTTCCGGCGTCAGGTCCTCGACACCCCGGTAACCACGCTGCCGCATCGCGGCATCCCACTCGGGGCCCCGCGATCGCACACCGGCGGGAGCGAGCTCGGGATGCCGGACCGCGTACCAGGCGGCGCCGCCCAGGAACGCGGAAAGGGACGTGTCGAAGTTCTTCTCCTCCAGCAGACCGCCCGCCGCCCGCGAGACGCGTCCGGAGCGCAGGGCCCGGGTGGCCTGCCTCATCCGGCGCCGAATGCCGGACCGCCCGTCGGTGACCGCACCCCGCAGGCGGGCGAGCGCCTGAGCGGAGTCGTTCAGCGAGGCCACGAAGTCCTCCGCCAGGTGCGAGTGCCCGTACTGCGCCTGCGCGGTGTCCACCAGCTGCTGGAGTGCCCGGTGCGGGCTGTCGAAGACCCGCGAATCCTCCCTGAGGGCCTTGGCCACCTGGAATCCGTACTCGTCAGACCGGCTCAGGTATGCGTCCCGTCGCGGCGGCGGCGTGAAGAACCGCGGGTACCGGGGCTCGTGGACGGCGGTCGGCGGTGCGGTCACCGGCCTGGCACCGGACACCGGCGCCTGATCGTGCGACGCTTCGCCGCCGTGCTCCGAGAGGGTCTGGTCGGGCGTCCCGGTGTCGCCCTCGCTCACGGGGGTGTGCGGGACGGACGTGGGCGCTTCGTGCTCGCCCGGCGCGGGCTCGGTGACCGCGGTGTGCGCGGAAGACGGCCGGGACACACCGAGGGGCGCCTGGGCGTCCTCATCCGGGACGGGGCCCTCTTCGAAGTCGCCGGACGGCACCGGCTCGGTGGTCCCGGTCTCGGGGGGCTGTGTGCTGCCGCGTGCGGGATCGGAGCGGTACACGTCCGCGGCCCGGTGGTCCCAGGACGGCGACAGCGGTTGCGGAGCGAAGCGGTTCTGGTAGCCGTTGACGAAGTCGAGGAGGAAGCCGAGGTGGAAGTCGTCATCGATGTCGGCCAGCGTGGGGCCGTCGAGGCCGCGGCCGTCGCCGAGCACGTCGAAGGCCGCGTTCGCACCGCGCAGTGCTCCGGCGACCCCCGATTCGAAGGTGAGGTGTGCCGCGAGGTCGGCCGCCTCCTGTGCCACCTGCCGGTCCCACCCGGCGACCCGGCTCGCGAGCTCGGCCGGGGTCGTCGCGTGCATGCCGAACACCGTGTCGAAGGTGGACAGCATCCGCTCGTCCCAGGCCGCTTTCGCCCGTGCGACGTCGGCCTCGGACAGGGCCAGGCCCGGGTTGGCCCCCCGCCACGCGGCGAGCTGCTCCGTGAAGGTGTTCTCCGTGGATTCCGCCACGGCATCCCGGGCCTGGTGGCGCAGCAGCACGGTCTGGATGTGCTGGGGGTCGGTGAGTGCGCGGTACTCGTCCCGCCAGTTCCACAGCAGCTCCGCACGGTGGCCGGTATCCCCGAGGATCTGGTCGAATCGGTGGTTGACCGCCCCCGCGATGCCGGTCCCCAGGCCGCGCAGCAAGGTGTCGGGCACCGCGCCGGGCTGGATGCCGAACCGCTGCCGGAACGCGTCGCTCACGGTGGGCGGTTCCGTCGCCCAGGAGTCCACGGCCGCCTCGGTGGCGTTCAGCGCGCCGCGTATCGCGTTCTCGCGGGCGGCCTGAGCGGCGAGTCTCGCCGGCAGGCCCGCGACCACCTGGTCGAATCGCGAGCGCCACTGGTGCAGCGCCCCGGGCAGGTCGCCGGGCAGATGCTCGGTGGAGTCCGGTGGTCCGAACACCTTGATGAAGGCCGTGCGCAGCCCGCGACGGGCCTGGTCCAGCACGGCGGCGCGGCCGGGGGCGGACACCTGCGTGCCGGAACCGCCCGTGGCCGGCCCCACGGCCTGGGCCTCGCCGACGGCGACCGGGGGGTCGAGAGCGGTCAGCAGTGCCCGGCTGTCCTCGTCGAGGTGCTCGGGGAAGGAATCGGCGAGCCTGTCGAACTCGGCTGCCAGCCGGGTCAGTTCCGACTCGTACCCGGCGCGCAGATCGAACTGGTCCGGCAGCGTGCCGGTGAGTTCACCGAGCCGGAGCTCCGCCTGGCGCACCTGGGCGGACAGGTCACCGTGGGCTCCGGAGCCGAGCGGGAAGACCTCGTCGACGGCCCGGGTCAGCTGCTCGTCGAAGCGCGCCCGTACATGGTCGCCGACGGCGGCGGCGATCTCCGGCGTCATCTCGTACGGGAGGGCCGTCCCGGAATCGGCCAGCCGCCGGCCCCATGCCAGCAGGCTCCGCTCGAACGCGGCACGGCCCCGGGCCAGGGCGGTCTGCCGTACGGCCTCCTCGGCGAAATCGTCCCCGTGCGCCTCGGACGGGGCGTCCTGGATGCCGGGGTCGGTCACGCGCCCGTGTCCGCGGTTCTCCCAGACGCGTTCCCGGATCTCCTGGAACCGCTGCTCGTCCAGCCCGTGGCCGTCGCCGGCCGCCCACGCGTCGAAGGTCTCGTCGAACTCCTGCCGCTCCGCCGCGTGCTGCGCCCGGATCGCGGCGTCGGCCGCGGCCCGGTCGAGCCGCCGCGCGTAGTCGGTGAACAGCCGCTCCTGGTCGGCCCGCCAGGCGTCGGCGCGCCGGTCGTCCGCCGCGATGTGGGAGGGCGGGGCGACGAACGGCATGTCCGTCGGCGTTTCGGCCCGGCCCGCCCGCGGGTGGTGCTGCCCCGCCGCGTCGACCTGCTGGTCGGCCGTTTCGGTGGTCGGGACCGGCGAACCGGTGTTCCGGCCGTCCGACCGCGCCGGCTCGGGCCCGGTCTCCTGTGGGACCGGCGGACCGAGGAGGGCATCGATGCTCTGCGGGCCCTCATCATGTACGGCGCCCGCGAACGGCGGGAAGCCGATGACGGCCGGCTGCTCGGCAAGGGGTTCACGGAGCGCATCGAAAGCACCGGACGCCAGGTGGTCGTCGACCCGCTCCGGGGTCATGCCCAGGTCGTACAGGGCGCTGGTGGCCCGCTGTTGGTCGAAGTACGCCAGAGCTCCCAGGACCCTGGCCTGCCGCACCTTCCACTCCGGCCATTGCGGCCGGTCCCGGTTCTGGGTGGCTTCGTCGGCGCGCTGCTGGGCGTGCTCAAGGGCGTCCGAGGCCAGCCGGTAGTCCTGCCATGCCGCGATCCGCTGCTCCGGAGTGCCGGATGTCCCCGCCCGGACCGCCGCCGCTTCCTGCTGCGGGTCCAGTCGGACCTGGTCGGTGACGCCGGCGGTGCCGGAGGCGGTGGCAGTGTCGGAGTCGGCGTGTTCCAGGGATCCGTGGAGTGTCTGTTCCTCGCTGTCGTCGGCGAACCGACCGGTGACGGGCGTGTCCCTGGAGGGGGCCGGCCGCTGGGCGGCCTCCTGGGTGAGCTGCCCATCGCCGGGGACGTCCTGGCCGGGCCCTGACGCCGATCGCGACTCCGCCCCTGCCTCGGGTCCTGCTCCGGACCCGGTTCCGCTCTCGGGCGGCGAGTCCGGCCCCGGGCCGGTTCCGGGTTCCGACGCGTGCGGCCCTGCCGCCGGGGGCTCGGACGACGGGAGGGAGCTCAGCGTGTTCCGGAAGGTCCCCTCGTGGTCCTTCTCGTGCTGCGACCACGCGTCGATGTTGTGCTCGTGCGGCGCGAAGAGCTCGTCGTAGGTGCGGGTGGACTCGTTGCCGAAGTCGTCGGCGGTCTCCTTGACGACCGCGTCGGCCGGGGAGAGCCGCTCCTGACCCGTCGGGACATCCGATGCCGCTCTTCCACCGAGCGAATGGAACGCCCTGGCGGCGTGCTCGAGGTTCTCCCGCAGGGCGAACTCGTGGTCGAACCTCGCCTCGATCTGGGCGTCGAGCAGGGCGCGGTTGTCGGCGTAGGAGCGGGCGGGCCGGTTCCCGTCGCGGTCCCACCGGGGCTGGACGTGGGTCCGGCCGTCGGGGTTGTCCGAGTGGTCGTACCAGTGCTCGTCCACCGCCTTCTCGTTGGCGTGGGTCAGCTCCGTGGTCAGGCGGTCGCGGGCGTCCTGGCCGAAGGTCCGCAGCGAGCCCTCTTCATAGTGGTCGAAAGCCTCGTTCAGGTGCCGGTGCAGGTCGGCGTTCCTGAACTGCCTGAACTCGGCGTGCCCGAGCCGGTGGTCCAGCGTCTGGAAGACCCGGCCGACGTATTGCTGCCAGGTGAGTTCGAAGTCCGCGCCGGCCCGCTCCGGTCGCGTGTCCGAGTCGGCTGTGTTCCGGGCCCGTTGGTAGGACGTGTGGAGGTCGTCGTGGAACTCCTGGCGGAACCTGGCGAGGTTCTCGTCGTCCAGGGCACCGCGGATGCCGAACCGGTCCTCGTAGTCCTCGGGGTCGAGGTCGTCGTCCAGCCGCCGCATGGCCTGCTCGACCTCTCTGGACGAGTCGGCGAGCAAGGTGATCCGCCGCGGCAGGTTCTCGCGCAGTGCCGAGATCTGTCCGTCGATCGAACTGCGCCGCGCCACCGGGTCGTCGGGGAACTCCTTGTGCGCCTTGTCGACGATCGAGCGGACCTTCGCGAAGGTGTCGGCACGCAGGTGGGACAGGGACGTCGGTACGTAGTCGGCCTCACCGGGGCGCGGCTTGCCGTTGTCGGCGTCGTACGTCGCTTCCTTGTAGTGGTCGGTCTCGTAGTCGTCCCGACCGGGCAGTCCGTCCGCCTCGTGCAGATAGCGCCCGTCGAACAGGTCGGCCTCGCGTACCTGGTCGAGCGCCGTGGTGAAGTCCTTGTCTATCCGCTCCAGTTCCTGGTGGCGTGAAGACGCGTTGGCGAAGAAGCGGTCGGCATGCGCCATGTGCTGCTCGTAGGCACCGGCCCAGTTTCCGGCGTCGAACGCGCCGGAGCCCTTCGCCTGCCAGCGCTGTTTGAAGTCGTCGAGGACGGCACGGTGGAAGTCCACTTCGGCCTGCGCGTGACCGACACTGTCCTTGGGCAGGTACCGGCCGCCGAAGAGGTCGTTCTCCGTGAAGGTGCGGTAACCGTCGCTCAGGGCCGTCTCGGGCGTGCCGGATTCCCGCTGGAAGCGCAGGAATTCGTCCGTCCGGGCGTCGCGGTCGCCGCGGTAGGTGTTCCACCGGTCGATCCGGCCGGTGTCGAAGAGAACGTCGCCGGCAGGGATGAACACGTCGCCCTGCGGCTCGTCTTCCCCGGGCTCGGGGATGTCCCTCTCGTGCCGGGAACCGGTCCCGGTCTCGTGCGGGGGCGTTCCCTGCCCGGGGTGCGGCGTGCCGACGCCGTCCCCCGGATTCTCCCGGTGACCGGCATCCGGCAACTCCGTCTGCCGCACCACCGGGTCCGGCTGCCGCACCGCCTGTTCCGGCTCGGCGGCCTGCTCCGCCAGCCCCTGCGGATCCGAGGTGCGTCCGGGCCCGCCAACCGTGAGTGCCTGTCCTCCGGCCGAGCGGGGAGGAGCGGGTGGCGCACTCTCCGGCGCGGACTCCTGGGTGACGACGGGCCGTCCGCCGGGCTCCTGGCCGTCCGGCGCACGCGGTGCCGGGGTGCTGGAGGGCCCGCGTGCCGGCAGGACGGTCTCCGGGGCACCGCCCGGCCCCCGGCCGCCCGCGATGCCGAGCGCTCCGGGTTCAGTGTGCGGCTGCCCGTTCACCGCATCGGTCCGCAGCACTTCGGGCGACGACGGCCCACCGCCCGCGGCACCCTCCTCGACCACCGGCGGCTCGTGCCCCGGCACGCCACCGGCCACCCCGTCACGCGACACCTCGGGCAGGTTCAGCACATCGGCCGAGCCGCCTTCGGTTCCGGCCGGCGCCAGTTCGCTCTCGGTACCCGGGCGGACCGGTTCCGGCGGCTCGACCTCCCGCACCGCAGGCGCCACCGTCCGCACCGCAGGCGTCACCGACGGCCGCGGCTGTGCCTGTGCCTGTGCAAGGGGCGTCTCCTCCGGATGCGCCGGAACACCGTCGGCCTGTGACCGGACGGCCGGCTCCTGCCCGGGAGGGGTCTCATGGAGCGCATCCGAAGGTCCCGACGGCCGCCCGGCAACGGTGGGTTCGAACCCGGGCAGCCCCTCACCCTCGAATGCCGGTGGCGCGGCGTGCTCGCCGGGGCTTCCGGTCTCCGGGGCCGTCGGACCGGGCGACTCCACGCCCTCCAGCCAGGTCCTGACCGGTTCGCCCTCCAACCTGGGAACCCCGCCGAGCGCCTCCGTACTCAACGACGGGGGCTCGGAGACGCCGGAAACGCCGGCCCGCGGACCGCTGCCGCGCGCCGCCGTGCCCCCGGCATCGCCCTGTGCCGACGCACCACCCGCACCGCGCTCAAGCACCGTGCGGGTCCTGGGCGGAAGGATGCCTTCCGTGCCGATCGACGAGACCCCGGCATCCGACACGGATCCGTCCGACACGGGTCCGTCCGACATCGAGGACACGCTCGGCACCCGGCGCTCCTCGTCGCCGACCGACAGCCCGTCCGAGTCCGGGTAGTAGTCGCTGCTGCCGTCACCTCCCGACCAGAAAGAGTCGCTTTCCGACCAGATCGAGTCGTTCTCGGCGCGAGTAACTCCCGAATGTTCACTGTCGGTACTGCCGTCCCACAGGGTGTTCCCCTCTCCCGTCCCGGCAGAAGAGGATTCCGCTCCCTCGTACCCGTCCTCGGAGAACGTCGTCGTGCCGTCCGACGACAGGCTGTGCACGCTGCCCGGCCGCGACGGCCCGTCGGTCTCGTCCAGACCCTGCGCGAAGAAACTGTCACCGCCCTCAAGCGGGACATCACCCTCGAAGAAAGTCGGCGGCGCCTCTACGTCACCAGGTCCCGGCTCCTCCAGCGGAACATCCGGAACATCGTCGCCTTCCCCGCCCACCGGAATGTCCGATCGTTGGACGGTCCCATCGGCCCCGTCACCCGAACCAGGAAGATCCGGCCGCTCCGACAGATCCGGCACGTTCTCAACAACCCCCTCCCCCTCACCACCACGC
>NZ_JBEZLP010000055.1:0-49139 GCF_040652195.1 Streptomyces sp. NPDC048278 | reverse complement strand
GCGCAGTTCCCCGCGCCCCTTTTCTTTTGGGGGCGCGGGGAACTGCGCGAACAACCCCCACCGGGCCCGCGGCCGAACGACGAAGGCCCGCACCCCCCTCGGAGAAGGGGAATGCGGGCCTGCGATGTCGCTACGGCTTACCGGGACTGCTGCGCCGGAACCCCGCGGGAGATCGGCTCGTCCTCGGCCGGCGAGCTGGCGGCAGCCACCGCCGCCCCCGTCAGCGTCGCCAGCATCTCGCGGACGTTGGTCAGCTGGGCGTTGATGCTGTCGCGGCGGTTGGTCAGCGCGGCCAGCTCACGCTCGGATTCCGAACGGATCCGGTCGGCCTTGGCGTTCGCGTCCGCAACGATGTCCTCGGCCTGGCGCTGAGCCGTCTCGACCGTCTGGCGGGCGCGACGCTCGGCGTCGGTGCGCAGCTTCTCGGCCTCGAGACGCAGCTGCTCCGCGCGGTGCTCGATCTCCGCGAGGCGCTTCTCCGCCTTCTGCTGGCGGGACGCCAGGTCACGCTCGGACTGCTCGCGACGCTTGGCGAGGTTCGTCTCGAAGTCGGCGGCGGCCTGCGCGGCCTTCGCACGGGTCTCCTCGAAGAGGGCGTCCGCCTCCTCGCGCTTGGACTGCGCGTCCTTCTGGGCCTCGGAGCGCAGCTGCGACGCGTCACTCTTGGCCTTCTCGACGATCCGGACGCCCTCGTCCTCGGCCTTGGCCTTGCGCTCTGCAGCGAACGATTCTGCGTCGTTGCGCACCTGCTGGGCCGCCGACTCGGCGAGCTCGCGGTGCTGCTCGGCCGCGCGCCGGGCCTCCTCGCGCAGGTCCTTCGCCTCCTCCTCGGCGAGGCGGAGGATCTTCTCGACACGCGCGCCGAGGCCGGCGTACGACGGCTCCGCGTCGGTTACCTGAGCCTGGGCGTTCTGCGTCTCGAGATGGAGCTCCTCGATGCGCTTTTCCAGAGCGGTGATGCGGGCGAGAGCGCTGTCACGGTCGGAGACGAGCTTGGAGATCCGTTCGTCCACCTGAGCGCGGTCGTACCCACGCCGCACTAGCTCGAAGCCGTAGGGGGAAGTGTCGCTCATGGGGTTCCTGTCGAAAGAGACCGGTGAGGTGATAGGGGGAATCCTAGGGGCCGAAGCGGTGTGTCATCGAGCGGATACGTGTTTGATCTGGAGAATGACACCCCTTTTGAGTGGCGACCTGTGAGATCGCTTGCCAAAGCCTCTGCCGCAGATTTAATCAAAAGCCTCAGAACACTACAGAACCGGCCCCGGCTTCTAGCCCTCTGAGGGCTTGCCACCCGATCGTGGGGCACCCACCGTACTGCCCGCCTTGACCCCGCCGTCCTTGCCTGCCGACGGGGCCTCGAAGGATTCCAACGCCTCCAGGACGTCCTGGACACGGGAGATCTCGCCGTTGATGTTCTCCCGCCGGCGCTCCAGGATCTCCAGTTCGCGCTTTCCCTCCTCGACCGTGCGGCGGGCCTCGCGGATCGCCTCGGCCTTGAGCTCCTCGGCCTCCCGGACCAGCGTGGCCTTCTTCTGTTCGGCCTCCTTGAGCAACCCCTCCGCCTTCTTGACGGCGGCGATCCGGACCTTGCCCGCCTCGGAGTTGGCCTCCGAGACCAGGTCCTTGGCCTTGGCCTGGGCCTTGGCGAGCTGCTCCTCGGCGGCCTTGATGAGTGCGTCACAGCGGTCGCCGGTGGACTTCATGGTCTCGGCGGCCTCGCGGCGGGCCCGCTCGTGCAGCTCCTCGATCTCGGTGGTGATGCGCTCGCGCAGCTCCTCCGCCCGCTCCCTTATGGCGGTGGCGTCCCGGCGGGCCCCGACGAGCAGCTCGTCCGCGTCCGTACGGGACTTCTCCACCCGCGCGTTGCCCTCGACCGTGGCCTCGGACACCAGCCGGTCGGCCTCCTTGCGGGCCGCGCCCACCATGGTGTCGGCCTGCGACTCGGCGTCCGCGGTGGTCTTCATCGCCTGCTGCTGCGCCTCGGTGAGCAGTTTGTCGGCCTCGGCGGTCGTCTCGTTGATGAGCGTGTCGACCTGCTCGGCCACGTCCTGACGGCGCCTGTGGGCATCCCTGCGGGCCTCGTCGAGGGTCCGCTCGGCCTCCTCGCGCGCGGAGTTGAGCAGGCGCTCGACCGTCGCCTCCGCGTCCGCCTTGAGCCGCTCGGCGTCGGCCCGGGTCCGGTCGGCGTGCAGCTGGGCGGAGCCGACCGTCTCGGCGGCCTCGGCCCGCAGCCGCTCCGCGTCGCCGGTGGCGTCCGCGATCAGCTTCTCCGCCTTCGCGATGGCGTCGGCGCGGACCCGGTCGGCCTCGGCGATGGTCTCGTTCTGGAGCCGCTCGGCCTCGTTGCGCGCCTCGGTGATGAGGGTGTCGGCCTGGGTCGCCGCGTCCGAACGCATCCGGTTGGCGTCCTCGCGCGCCTCGGCACGCGTGCGCGTGGCGTCCTGGTCCGCCTGGGCGACGGTGTCGGAGGCCTCGGTGCGCACCCGCTGGGCGTGCGCCGCCGCCTCGGACCGCAGCCGCTCCGACTCGGTCATCGCGTCGGCGACGGTCCGCTCGGCGAGCGACTTCGCCGCCTCGGACGCCTCGGCCGCCTCGCGCCGGATCCGGGTCGCGTCCTCGCTGGCCCGCTCCCGCTCGGAATAGGCGTCGGCGCGGACCCGGTCGGACTCCTCCTCGGCCTCCCGCCGGGTGCGGTCCGCGGCGTGCTCGGCGGCCGAGCGCAGCCCGGTGATCTCCTCCTGCGCCTGCTCGTGCAGCCCGGAGACCGAGTCCCGCACCTGCTGGGCGTGGAGCTCGGCGGCCGACACCATCTCGGTGGCCCGCCGGTCCGCCTCCTCGACCAGCCGTACCGCCTCGGCCTGCGCCTCCTCGACCCGGTTGCGGGCCTGGGCCAGCAGGTCCTCGCTCTGCTCGCGGGCCCGCTCGCGCTCCTGGTCGGCCTCCTGGCGGGCGGAACCGAGGAGCTCCTCGGCCTCGCGGCGCCGCCGGGCGGCCTCCTCCTGGGCGGCGGCCAGCGTCTCGGACGCCTCGGTGGACAGCCGCTCGGCCGCCGCCTGCGCCTCGGCACGGACCCGGTCGGCGGTGTCCTGTGCCTCCTGCTTGAGCCGCTCCGCCTCGGCCGCGGCCTCGGACCGCAGCCGTACGGCGATGGTCTCGCCCTCCGCGCGGGACGCGGAGGCGTCGGCGGCGGCCTCGTCGCGCAGCCGCTCGGCCTCGGTCTCGGCCTGCTGCTGGAGCGTACGGATCCGCTCGGCGGCCTCGCCGCGCAGCCGGTCGGTCTCCTCGGCGGCCTCCCGGCGGATCCGGCCGGACTCCTCGCGCGCCTCCGTCAGCGCCTGGTCGGCGCCGGTGAGCCGGTCCTCGGCCTCGCTGTGCAGGCGGGTCAGCTCGTCGGCGGCCTCCGCGCGCCGGGCCTCGACGCCCCGCTCGGTCTCCGCGCGCATGTCGGCCGCGGCCCGCTCGGCGTCGGCCTGCATCGCCTCGGACTGCTCCTGGGCCTCCGCGCGGAGCCGTTCGGCCTCCTGGCGGGTGCGCTCCAGGGTCTCCTCGGCCTGCCGGCGCAGCGTGGTGGCGCGCTCGATGGCCTCGGTGCGGACCTTCTCGCTGTCCGTGGTCGCGGTCTGCCGCAGCTCGTCGGCGTCGGCCTTGGCCTTGGCGAGCAGCTCCTCGGCGGACTTGGCCGCCTCCTCGATCTGCTGCACGGCCTCGCGCCGGGCCTCGGCGCGGATCGACTCGCCCTCGGCGACCGCGTCGGACCGCAGCTGCTCGGCCTCGCCGCGCAGCCGGCGGGCCTCCTCCTGCAGCTCGACGGTCTTGGCGCGGTACTCCTTGGTGTCGTCCTTCGCCGTGCCCTTCAGCTGCTCGGCGATGTCGTGCGCCTCGGCGCGCAGCCGGTCCGCCTCGGTCTCCGCCTCGGTGCGGATCCGCTCGGCCTCCTCGGCGGCGCCCTTGGTGGTCTGCCTGGCCTCCTCGGCCGCCCGGTTCAGGACGTCCTCGGCGGTCTTGGCGGCCTTCGCCAGCTGGGAGGCGCTCTCCTCGGCGGTGAGGCTGCGGGCCTTCTCGGAGGCCTCCGCGATGATCTTCTCGGCCTCGGCGCGGGCGTCCGCGACGACCTGCTCGGCGCTCGCCTTGGTGGCCTCGGCCTCCTTGGTGGCCTCGCTGACCAGCCGGGCGACCTGCTCCTTGGCCGTCTGGGTGCGCTGCTGGTTGCTGGCCTCGGCACTGGAGAGCGCCTTCGTGGCGTTCGCCTCGGCCTCGGTGACCAGCTTCTCCGCCTCGGACTGCGCCTTGCGCAGCGCCTCGTCGGCCTCCGCCATCCGCTGCTCGGCGGCCCGGCTCAGCTCACCGGCCTGCCGACGGGCGCTGTCCGACTCCGTCGCGGTGGAGTTGCGCAGCTGCTCCGCGTGGTCGGTGGCCTCCTGGGCCTGCGTGGACGCGGCGTTCAGCAGCCGCTCGGCGTCCCGGCGGGCGCGCAGCAGCAGCTGCTCGGCCTCTGAGCGGGCCGCCTCGGCGTCACTGGTCACCCGCTGGCGGGCCTCGGTGGCGATCCGCTCGGCCTCGGCCCGGGCGGCGCTCATGGCCTGCTCGGCCTCGGCCCGCGACTCGTCGAGCAGCCGGCGGGCCTGCGACTCGGTGCGGGCGCGCAGCTGCTCGGCCCACGACACGTTCTCGTTGACGTGCGACTCGACGGTCTGCCGGCGCTCGGCCAGCTCCTGGTCCAGCTGCTGGCGGCGGGTCACCGCCTCCTGGTGCAGCTCGGCCTGGAGCCGCGCGGCCTGCTCGGCGTGCTCCTGGAGGATCCGCTGGGTCTGCGCCCTGGCCTCCGCGGCCACCCGCTCCGCCTCCTGGCGGATCTGGTCGGCCTGCACCTGGGCGTTCCGCAGCAACTGCTCGGCGTGGTAGCCGATGTCACCGCCGTCGAACGCGGGCCGGGACATGATGGTGCGGCGCGCCTCGTGCAGCTTGGCGCGCAGCACCTCGACCTGGTAGCCGAGGTCCTCGGCATGCTGGATCGCCTTTTCCCGCTCGGTCTTCAGCCGTTTCATCTCGGCTTCGAAACGAGTGAGGTGGTCGACGTCAGCCGCCGGCTCTCGCTCCTGGCTCTCGTAGCCCCGCACTGCGCGGTCCCATCCGTCCCCTGGTCGCAACCTTCTCCGTACGAGCACCGTCCATCCGCCGAACGGGGCCCCCGGGGAATGGTGTCAGATCAACGGCGGAGCACGGGCTGCTGCCCCGACGCTCGTCCCCCGAAACCCGGACCCCGGCATGCGGTCGCCCCGGCCCTGCGAACGTGCGAAGGGGCGACCGCCCCCAACCCTACCGGCCCATATGTACGAGGGTCAGTGCTCAGGTGACTCAACAGCCGCCGAAGTGACCAGTTCTGTCAGTACGCCGTGGCAATCCTTCGGGTGCAGGAAGGTGATCCGCGACCCCATGGAGCCGATCCGTGGCTCGTCGTACAGAACGCGTACGCCCTTGGACCGGATGTCGGCCGCGTCCCCGTCCACATCCGCCGTACCGAAGGCGATGTGGTGGACCCCCTCGCCGTTCTTCGCGAGCCACTTGCCGACCGCCGAGTCCTCCCGGGTCGGTTCGAGAAGCTGCAGGTAGGAGGCGCCGCCGTCGGACGTCTCGTTGATCTTGAGCATGGCCTCGCGCACGCCCTGTTCCTCGTTGACCTCGGTGTGGAACACCTCGAAGCCGTACGTGGCCTTGTAGAACTCGACGGTCGCGTCGAGGTCGTGGCAGGCGATCCCGATGTGGTCGATTCGCGTCAGCATGGATTCAGTGCAGCGCCACGACGATGGTTACGCAACGTGCCAGCGATCACACTGACGGCCCGATGACGGCACGGAGTGCCACGCAATACATTCGAAGTAAACCCTCGTTCACTCCTCGGCAGTGCAGCCGGTAAGGGGATTCGCAGCTCATGACTTCTGGAACCTCTGGAACCACCTCGGTGATCGTCGCGGGCGCGCGTACGCCCATGGGACGACTGCTGGGCTCGCTGAAGTCCTTCTCCGGAGCCGACCTCGGCGGCTTCGCGATCAAGGCCGCCCTCGACCGTGCGGGGATCGGGGGCGACCAGGTGCAGTACGTGATCATGGGGCAGGTGCTCCAGGCCGGCGCCGGGCAGATCCCGGCCCGCCAGGCCGCCGTCAAGGCCGGCATCCCGATGAGCGTCCCGGCGCTCACGATCAACAAGGTCTGCCTCTCCGGCCTCGACGCCATCGCCCTCGCGGACCAGCTGATCCGCGCCGGCGAGTTCGACATCGTGGTCGCGGGCGGCCAGGAGTCCATGACCAACGCCCCGCACCTGCTCCCCAAGTCCCGCGAGGGCTTCAAGTACGGCGCCGTCGAGATGCTCGACGCGATGGCCTACGACGGCCTGACCGACGCCTGGGAGAACATCCCGATGGGCGAGTCGACCGAGAAGCACAACACCCGCCTCGGCCTCGGCCGCGAGGAGCAGGACGCGGTGGCCGCCCTGTCCCACCAGCGGGCCGCCGCCGCGCAGAAGAACGGCATCTTCGAGGCCGAGATCACCCCGGTCGAGATCCCGCAGCGCAAGGGCGAGCCGGTCGTCTTCAGCAAGGACGAGGGCATCCGCGGCGACACCACGGTGGAGTCGCTGGGCAGGCTCCGCCCCGCGTTCACGAAGGACGGCACGATCACCGCCGGCACCTCCTCGCAGATCTCCGACGGCGCCGCGGCCGTGGTCGTGATGAGCAAGGCCAAGGCCGAGGAGCTGGGCCTGCAGTGGCTCGCCGAGATCGGCGCCCACGGCAACGTGGCCGGACCGGACAACTCGCTCCAGTCCCAGCCGTCGAACGCCATCAACCACGCCCTGAAGAAGGAGGGCCTGGACGCCGGCGACCTGGACCTCATCGAGATCAACGAGGCCTTCGCCGCCGTCGCCGTCCAGTCAATGAAGGACCTCGGGGTGACCACCGAAAAGGTGAACGTGAACGGCGGAGCCATCGCCCTCGGCCACCCCATCGGCATGTCCGGCGCCCGGCTCGTCCTGCACCTGGCCCTGGAGCTCAAGCGCCGGGGCGGCGGGGTCGGCGCGGCTGCGCTGTGCGGTGGCGGCGGCCAGGGTGACGCGCTGATCGTGCGGGTACCGAAGGCCTGAGCCGGTTTCTTCGAGCGAACGAGAGCGAACGGAGCTGTGATGCAGGACGTCTCCTCACTGGTGGCCCAGGCCAGGGAGGGCCGACCGCGAGCGGTGGCCCGCCTGATCTCCCTGGTGGAGAGGGCGTCTCCGCAGCTCAGGGAGGTCATGGCGGCACTCGCGCCGCTGACGGGCAACGCCTACGTCGTGGGCCTGACCGGCTCGCCCGGGGTCGGCAAGTCGACCTCGACGTCGGCGCTCGTGACCGCCTATCGCAAACAGGGCAAACGGGTCGGCGTGCTGGCCGTCGACCCGTCGTCCCCCTTCTCGGGGGGCGCCCTGCTCGGCGACCGCGTCCGGATGTCCGACCACGCGTCCGACCCCGGCGTCTACATCCGCTCGATGGCGACGCGGGGCCACCTGGGCGGCCTCGCCTGGTCGGCGCCCCAGGCCATCCGCGTCCTGGACGCGGCCGGCTGCGACGTGATCCTCGTCGAGACCGTCGGGGTGGGCCAGTCGGAGGTCGAGATCGCCTCCCAGGCGGACACCTCCGTCGTCCTGCTCGCCCCCGGGATGGGCGACGGCATCCAGGCGGCCAAGGCCGGAATCCTGGAGATCGGCGACGTCTACGTCGTCAACAAGGCGGACCGGGACGGCGCCGACGCCACGGCCCGCGAGCTGAACCACATGCTGGGCCTCGGCGAGTCCCGCGGCCCGGGCGACTGGCGGCCCCCGATCGTCAAGACGGTCGCCGCGCGGTCGGAGGGCATCGACGAACTGGTGGAAGCACTGGAGAAGCACCGCGCCTGGATGGAGGAACGGGGCGTCCTGGCGGAGCGCCGCCTGGCCCGCGCCTCCCGCGAGGTCGAGACGATCGCGGTCACGGCCCTGCGCGCACGCATCGCCGACCTCCACGGAGACCGCCACCTCGGCGCCCTCGCGGAGCGCATCGCAGCCGGCGAGCTGGACCCGTACCGCGCGGCGGACGAACTGGTGGCGGGCCTGACGGAGGGCTAGCCGCCGCGGTGGCTCAGGCCGTCCCCCGGCCGCGGGCCGGTGGGGGCTGCTCGCGCAGTTCCCCGCGCCCCTTACGGGGCGCTGTACTGCCGCGGCAGCAGCTACTCGGCCCACGGTGGCGGTGCGGGCTGTTTCCCGGGCGGTGCTCTGGGTCGGACGGGTGAATTCCGGCGGCGGGTTCGTCGTGCGGCCGGTGGCGCGGACACATTCAGCGACGGTCCGGTCGTGAGCAGCGGATGCGGGCCACCTCGCCCTCGGCGACAAGCTCGGCGCGTACGCGGAGCGCAGCCGCGAGGAACTGAAGGCCTTCCGGATCAGGCACGACCAGTACAACACCGGTGACATGCTCGACGGCTGGCCGGTCGGGCGGGGGACGGAGCCGCACACAGCGGAGCGGCGGACGGGACCTGAACTCCCGTCCGCCGCTCCTCGGTGCTGCTCGGGGTCACGGTCGCCCGCGCTGCCCCCGCAGGTGTTCCGCGATGGGCTTGAGGCCCTTGTCCAGTTCGATGAGCGCCTCCGGCGACAGCAGGTCGATGAAGTGCCGTCGCACGGAGGCGACATGATGTGGCGCCACCTTCTTCATCGTCTCCATGCCGTGCTCGGTGAGGACGGCGAACAGCCCGCGGCGGTCGGACTCGCAGTTCTCGCGGCGGACCAGGTTCGCGTTCTCCATACGGGTGATCTGGTGGGACAGCCGGCTCTTGGACTGGAGGGTGGCGGACGCGAGGTCGCTCATCCGCATCCGGTAGTCCTCCGACTCGGACAGGTTCACCAGGATCTCGTAGTCGTTCATTGTCAGGCCGAACGGCTGCAGGTCCTTTTCGAGCTGGTACGTCAACAGCCTGTTGACCTCCAGGTGGGTGCGCCAGGCGCACTGCTCCGCATCGGTCAGCCAGCGCGTGGCCGTCTCGGTCTCCATGAATGAAGTCTACCTAAAATGTTGAAAGGCGAACTAGTGAGGGTGGTGTGACTGTGCGCACGCGTTCGATGTCACACTCCGCAGACTACCGCTCACAGCCCGAAGCGACGCTGGAGGTCCCCCAGCTGTCCGGGAAGGCGCGGTGCGCCCGGTTGCTGTGAATGTCCTGTGGAGGGGGTGCCTCCACCGGGTACTCCGGGCTCGTGCGGAACCGCTCCCGCGGCCTGCTCGGCCATCAGGGTCTCGGTGGACTGCAACAGGACCGTACCGGCCCCTACGAACTCGAACTGATGCTCCTCTCCGGAGGCCCCGCCGAGGCCTGTCAGTGCACGTAGACCGCCCATCACGCCGGTCATGTACCCATGGTCGTAGTGGTGGCACGGGGAGGGGCAGTCGGCCCATCCCACCAGTGCCTGCGGGTCCACCCGGACGGGGGGTTCCATGAACACCACCGGACCGTTGGACGCCGCCACAAACTTTCCGGTTCCGATAAGGGTCAGAAAACCGGGAACGATGGATTGCTTCAACGCGAGACTTGGCTGAAAAGCGAGCAGGTTGCCGGAGCGAATGGTCAGGTTGCCGTCGTCGAGGTCGTACGAGTTCACATCGAACGCCCGGTCGGCGAGGAGCATCCGGCCCGAGCCCTCCGCCACCACCCAGTCGCTCGCGTGCAGAGGCGAATGGAACGACGTCCGGACAAGTCGGTCCAAACGGCCGTGCCCGATGCCGTTGAAGTCGATCGAGCCGTAGTAGGCGATCATCTTCCCCTTCTGCAGGAACCACTGGCTGCCCTTGAGCTCCACGCAGAAGGTGTACTTGTTGACGTTGTCGTCGACGGGCAGGGTCATCGGGTCGTACACGACCGGTCCGGCCGGCCCCGCTGCTCCGTATGCGCTCACAGCTTCTCCTCCGAGGCCTGCACGTACACCATGCCGTTGCCGCTGAGCTCCAGCTGGAACGCCTCGCCCGAGCCCCGGCCGACCATCTCCCGCCAGCCGAGCGCCGACGACAGCTTGTTGCGGACGTCGCCGTGGTGGGCGACGTAGGCCTGCGGGTCGACATGGACCGGGCGCTGCGGGGTGACCGGGATCTCGAAGACCCCGCCGTGGGCCATCACGGCGACCGCGCCGTGGCCCTTGAGGGTGGTGGTGAACAGGCCCTGGCCGGTGACCTGGCCGCGCACCATGCCCATCACACCGCCCTGGGAGCCCATGAACATCGTGCCCTGCTGGAGCGTGCCCTCGAAGGCGAGCAGCCGGTCCGCCTCGACGTAGAGGGTGTCGCCGGTGAGCGTGATGACGTGGACGTGGTGGCCGCCGTGCCCGAAGAAGACCGTGCCGCTGCCCTCGACGGACATGAGGGGGGTCGCCTCGCCGGCGACCCGGCGGCCGAGCATCGACATCAGCCCGCCCTGACCGCCCTGGATGTTGGGCGTGAAGGACACCTCGCCCTTGTAGGCGAGCATCGCGCCGCGCTGGCTGAACAGCCGCTGCCCGGGGACGACGGTCGCCTCGACCATCTTGGAGTTCACCTCGCGCAGGGCCATGTCAGACGTCCCCCGCGATCGTGTTGCGCTCGCTCGGCTGTACGTACACCAGGCCGTCCCCCTCGAACCGGATCTGGAAGGCCTCCCCGCCGCCCTCGCCGAAGAACGTGCGGAAGGTCACACCCGACTGGAAGGACTGGCGGAGGTTGCCCTGGTGGGCGATGTAGGCACCCGGGTCGACGGTCAGCGGGTACTGGGAACTGACTCTGAGCACCACCGCCGGGCCGTCCGACATGATCGCCGCCTGGCCGTGGCCCTCGACCGTGGTGGTGAACAGGCCGTTGCCCTGGGAGGCCCCGCGCAGGCCGGTGAACGTCGTGCCGGTGCGCAGGCCCGCGTCGGTCGCGAGCAGGTTGCTGGACTCGACGTACAGCTTGTCGCCCTGGAGACCGACCAGGTTGATCTCCGACGCCCGGTCCGCGAACCAGCACGTCCCGTGCCCCTTCACCTCCATCACCGTCATCTGCTCGCCGGTGAGCCGCCGGGTCACCATCCCGCGCAGTCCCTCGCCGCCGCCGCTCAGCTTCTTGAACGCCATCTGCCCGTCGTACGCGACCATCGAGCCGTTCTTCGCCTTCACGGCGTCCCCGGTCATCTCGACGGCGAGCACCTTGCTTCCCTGAAGTCGGAACATCGCCACGCTGCGAAGGTAGCCGCAGGCAGACGGCGGCGACAGGTCCCGTGGGTGGACATCACCCCGGAACCGTCCCTTAGGGGTGCGGCGGCCATGGGTGCGGCGGTCAGGGGGTGCGGTGGTCAGCGGTGCCGGTGCTCGCCGGGGAGGCGGATCACCGCCGTACCGGCCGTCAGGTCGACCGTGGACCTCGGCGGCGCGCCGTCCTCCTCGTCGTCGCGCAGCACCAGCGCGCTCTGCCGCTCCTTCAGCTCGTTCTGCTTGCCGGGGGAGAGCGCCGCGTGCAGCTGCTCGAAGCCGGTCGCGGAGACCTGGCCCTGCCGGGCGGCGTTCCGCCAGGGCAGTACCCCGGCCCGGCCGGCCCGCAGCAGCAGCTGGTCCACGAAGGCCAGCACGGTGAGCAACACCACCAGCCCCGGCAGGGTCATGAAGAACACGAACGGCATACCCGCGCCCCCTTCGTCGCCCGGCCCAGCCTGCCACCCCCGCGCCGGGGCCGCACCGCCCCTTTGCCACAATGGTTGAACGTTTGTGCTCGCGTTCACAAAGAGTGGACGTCCTCCCACCGAAGGTGACTCGTGGACATCAAGACCGCCACCGCCATCCGCCGCCTCCGCCTGGTCTCCGCCCCGGAGGCCGTTTCCTTCCTGATCCTGCTCGTCTGCTCGGTGCTCAAGCGGACCACGGACTTCAACGCGGTGCCCGTGATGGGCGCGGTCCACGGTGTCCTGTTCATCCTCTACGTGATCTTCTGGGCCGACGCCTGGAACCGCACCAAGTGGTCCCTGAAGACCGGCCTCTTCTACTTCGTCCTCTCCGTCCTGCCGACCGGCGGCTTCTTCGCCGAGCGCCGGCTCAAGCGCGCCGCCGAGGACGAGGTCATCGCCGCCCGCGCCCGCAAGGAAGGGGTCGTGAACGCATGATCGTCGCCTTCTCCGTGACGCCGCTGGGCGTCGGCGAGGACGTCGGGGAGTACGTCGCCGACGCCGTCCGGGTGGTCCGCGAGTCCGGGCTGCCCAACCGCACCGACGCCATGTTCACCTCGATCGAGGGCGACTGGGACGAGGTGATGGACGTCGTCAGGCGCGCCGTCGCCGCCGTCGAGGAGCGCGCGCCGCGCGTCTCCCTGGTCCTCAAGGCGGACATCCGGCCGGGCGTCACCGACGGGCTCACCAGCAAGGTGGCGACGGTCGAACGGCACCTGGCCCAGTAGCCGGCCCAGCCGGCCCAGCCGGTCCGGCCGGTCCGCGGAGTTTTCCGGGCCGGTGCTTCGCTCAGTCCGCAGGAGCCGTGCCGCCCGAGGCCAGCGCGATGCCCAGCGGGGTCCGCTCGTACAGCACCTGGTGGCCGTAGCGGCGCGAGGTGAGCAGGCCCGCGTCGCGCAGGGCCGCCAGGTGCGCGGAGACCGAGGACGGGGCGAGGCGCAGCCGGTGGGCGAGGGCGGTGGTGGCGGCCGGTTCGGCGAGGGCGGCCAGGACCGTGGCGCGGCCCCGGCCCAGCAGCCGAACCAAGGCGTCGGGCGTGCTGTCCGCCGGGTCGGTCCACAGGCCGCCGATGCCCCGGGCCGGGTAGACCAGCGTGGGCCGGGCCGGCGGGTCGAAGGTGCTGATCACGTCCGGCCAGGTGAACACGCTCGGCATCAGGACCAGGCCCTGCCCGCCCAGGCGCCGCTCGTACGCGCCGCCGGGCGAGGCCACGGTCAGCGTGCCCGGCCGCCAGCCGAAGCGGTGGTGGATCTCTGGCAGCAGCCCGCCCAGGCCGACCTCCGCGAGCCGCCGGGAGTGGAAGGCGATGTCCGCCTCCAGCAGGGCGCGCAGCCGGGGCCAGTCCGGGGCCACCAGCACGCGCCAGGCCTCCTCCAGCGCGTCCGTCAGCTCCCGGACCATGCGCGCCGGGTCCGCCAGCCAGGCCCGGCCGGTCGCCGACTCCAGCGCGCCCGGTGTGTCCGCGAGCGAGCGCGCGGTGTCCGCCCGGGCCGTCTCCGGGTCGACCGCCCGCAGGGCCGCCAGTTCCTCCTCGACGGCGGCGGCCGGACCGGTCGGCGGCGCCACCAGCCAGTCGGGCGAGTGGCCGCGCCGGGGCATCAGCAGCCACAGCGGCCTCAGGTCGAGACCGGCCGCCACCGTCCTGATCCGCCGTAGCCAGGGCGCGTGATAGCCGTGCCGGTCCGGCCGCCGCAGGGTGCGCACCGCCTCCTGCGTCTCCCACAGCGGGGACACGGCGAACCGGCACCGGAGGAAGTCGTCCTCGTCGAAGTGGAGGTGGGAGGGCATGGCGGGTCCCGGGGAGGGCAGGAAGATTCGGCTGGTGCCGAAACTCTAAGCGGTGGGCCGGGGTACGGGCACGCTGCCGTCCATGTCCGCGCCTGCCCTCCAGCGACCCGCCGGCTACGGCCGGGTCCTCGCCGTGCCCGAGTTCCGGGCCGTCTTCGCCGCCCACGTCCTGTCCATGCTCGGCGTGATCGTCAGTGAGATCGCACTCTCCGTGCTGGTCTACGACCTCACGGGATCGCCGCTGCTCAGCGCCCTGACCTTCGCGCTGGGGTTCCTGCCCTACCTGGTCGGCGGCACGCTCCTGGCCCCGGTCGCCGACCGGTTCCCGGCCCGCCGGGTGCTGGTGGTGTGCGATGTGGTGTGCGCGGGCTGCGTCGCCGTGATGGCGGTCCCCGGCACCGGCATCGGCGTGCTGCTCGCGCTGCGCTGCGCCCTCGCCGTCGTCTCGCCGGTGTTCGCCGGCACCCGGATGGCGACCCTCTCCGACATCCTCGGCGGCGGCGACCTGTTCGTGCTCGGCCGCTCCCTGCTGCGGATCGTCGCGCAGAGCGCGCTGCTGGTCGGCTACGGCCTCGGCGGACTGCTCCTCGCCGTCCTCACCCCACGGCACGCCCTGCTGATCACCGTCGTCACCTTCCTCGCCTCCGCCGCGCTGCTTCGCCTCGGCACCCGGCGCCGCCCCGCCCGCGCGCGGGCCCTGGACCGGGAGCGCGGCGGCACCCGGCAGCTGCTCGCCGACCGCCGCATCCGCATCCTGCTCCTCCTCTTCTGGGTCCCGGCGATGTTCGCCGTCGTCCCCGAGGCCCTCGCGGCCCCCTACGCCGACGCGCTCGGCACCGGATCCCCCGGGCTCGGCCTGCTGATGTGCGCGCTGCCGGTCGGCACGGTCGCCGGTGAGCTGTACGCGGGCGCCCGGCTCGGCCCGGCCGCCCGGGAGCGGATTGCCCTCCCGCTGGTCTGCCTCACCCTGCTGCCGTACCTGGGGTACGCCCTGCACCCGTCCCTCGCGCTCTCGCTGCTGTTCCTGCTGGTGGCGGGGGCCGGGTCGGCGTACACGCTGGGCCTCGACCAGTGGTTCGTGCGGGCCGTGCCCGAGGAGCTGCGCGGCCGGGCCATGACCGTGCTCAGCGCCGGGCTCATGACCCTGCAGGGCGTCGGCATGACGCTGGCGGGGCTGGCGGCGGAGGCCGTGGGCGTCCGGGCGACCGTGGCGGGCGCGGGGGTGGTGGGGACGGCCTGCTGCTGCGGCCTGGCGGCGGCGGCCCGGCGGTCGCCCCGGCCGGTGCCGTAGCGGCCGTCCGGGACGGGCGCGGCGCCGGTGTCGCGGTGGCTGCCGCGGCGGCGGTGACCGAAAGCCGAGACACGGCTGACCCCTATATGACCGGCCGGTAGGGTCGGTGACGTGCCCAAGCCTCTCAGTCTCCCCTTCGACCCCATCGCCCGTGCCGACGACCTCTGGAAGCAGCGCTGGGGAAACGTCCCGTCGATGGCCGCGATCACGTCGATCATGCGGGCCCAGCAGATCCTGCTGGCCGAGGTCGACGCGGTGGTCAAGCCGTACGGGCTGACGTTCGCGCGCTACGAGGCGCTGGTGCTGCTCACCTTCTCCAAGGCCGGCGAGCTGCCGATGTCGAAGATCGGCGAGCGGCTGATGGTCCACCCGACCTCGGTGACGAACACCGTCGACCGGCTGGTGAAGTCCGGTCTGGTCGACAAGCGGCCCAACCCCAACGACGGGCGCGGCACGCTCGCCACCATCACCGAGAAGGGCCGCGGGGTCGTCGAGGCGGCCACCCGCGACCTGATGGCGATGGACTTCGGGCTCGGGGTGTACGACGCCGAGGAGTGCGGGGAGATCTTCGCGATGCTGAGACCGCTGCGGGTCCACGCGAACGACTTCGACGAGGACTGAACGCGCGTCCTGCGGAGGAGTGACCCGGGACAAGATCTCCCGGAACGGGTGGTTACGCTCGTCCCCATGAAAAAGAGCGTGCTGACCCGCTACCGCGTCCTGGCCTACGTCACCGGTGTGCTGCTGGTGCTGCTGTGCCTGAGCATGATCGCCAAGTACGGGCTGGACATCGACGGTGCGGCCGACGTCACACGCGTCGTCGCCATCGCGCACGGCTGGCTCTACGTCGTCTACCTGGTCTTCGCCTTCGACCTGGGCTCCAAGGCGAAGTGGCCGGTCGGCAAGCAGCTGTGGGTGCTGCTGGCGGGCACCGTCCCGACCGCCGCGTTCTTCGTGGAGCGCAAGGTCACCCGCGAGCTGGACGCCAAGGTCACCGAGGGTTCTCCGGTGGCCGCGAAGGTCCAGGCCTAGCCGTAGTCCCCGGGGGAGCCCCTGGGGCGTACCGCCGTACGGACACCCGTGCGGCGGTTTTCCATCGACATTTAGTAGGACGTCCTAGTAAATTCGAAGCATGGACGCTGACGCCATCGAGGAGGGCCGCCGACGCTGGCAGGCCCGTTACGACGCGGCCCGCAAGCGGGACGCCGACTTCACCACGCTCTCCGGGGACCCCGTGGAGCCGGTGTACGGGCCCCGACCGGGGGACACTTACGAGGGATTCGAGCGGATCGGCTGGCCGGGGGAGTACCCCTTCACGCGCGGGCTGTATCCGACCGGCTACCGGGGGCGGACCTGGACCATCCGCCAGTTCGCCGGGTTCGGCAACGCCGAGCAGACCAACGAGCGCTACAAGATGATCCTCGCCAACGGCGGCGGCGGCCTCTCGGTCGCCTTCGACATGCCGACCCTCATGGGGCGGGACTCGGACGACGGCCGCTCGCTCGGCGAGGTCGGGCACTGCGGGGTCGCCATCGACTCCGCAGCCGACATGGAGGTCCTGTTCAAGGACATCCCACTGGGCGACGTCACGACGTCCATGACCATCAGCGGGCCCGCCGTGCCCGTCTTCTGCATGTACCTCGTCGCCGCCGAACGGCAGGGCGTCGACCCGTCGGTCCTCAACGGCACACTCCAGACCGACATCTTCAAGGAGTACATCGCCCAGAAGGAGTGGCTGTTCCAGCCCGAACCCCATCTGCGGCTGATCGGCGACCTGATGGAGTACTGCGCCGCCGGCATCCCCGCGTACAAGCCGCTCTCCGTCTCCGGCTACCACATCCGCGAGGCGGGCGCGACGGCCGCGCAGGAGCTGGCCTACACGCTCGCGGACGGCTTCGGCTACGTCGAACTGGGGCTCTCCCGCGGCCTCGACGTGGACGTCTTCTCACCCGGCCTCTCCTTCTTCTTCGACGCGCACGTCGACTTCTTCGAGGAGATCGCCAAGTTCCGTGCCGCGCGCCGGATCTGGGCGCGGTGGATGCGGGACGTGTACGGCTCCCGGTCCGACAAGGCGCAGTGGCTGCGCTTCCACACCCAGACCGCCGGCGTCTCGCTGACCGCCCAGCAGCCGTACAACAACGTGGTGCGCACGGCGGTGGAGGCGCTGGCGGCCGTGCTCGGCGGGACCAACTCGCTGCACACCAACGCCCTCGACGAGACCCTCGCCCTGCCGAGCGAGCAGGCCGCCGAGATCGCGCTGCGCACGCAGCAGGTGCTCATGGAGGAGACCGGCGTCGCCAACGTGGCGGACCCGCTGGGCGGTTCCTGGTACGTGGAGCAGCTCACCGACCGGATCGAGGCCGACGCCGAGAAGATCTTCGAGCAGATCAAGGAGCGGGGGCTGCGCGCCCATCCGGACGGGCGGCACCCGATCGGGCCGGTCACCTCGGGCATCCTGCGCGGGATCGAGGACGGCTGGTTCACCGGCGAGATCGCCGAGTCCGCCTTCCAGTACCAGCGGTCGCTGGAGAAGGGCGACAAGCGGGTCGTCGGCGTCAACGTCCACACCGGGTCTGTCACCGGGGACCTGGAGATCCTCCGCGTCTCGCACGAGGTCGAGCGGGAGCAGGTGCGGGTGCTGGGCGTACGGCGCGCGGCGCGGGACGAGGGCGCGGTGCGTGCGGCCCTGGACGCGATGCTGGGCGCGGCGCGGTCCGGCGCCAACATGATCGAGCCGATGCTGGACGCCGTACGGGCCGAGGCGACCCTGGGTGAGATCTGCGGGGTGCTGCGGGACGAGTGGGGCGTCTACACGGAGCCGGCGGGTTTCTAGCCCCGCACCAGGGGGCTCCGCCCCCTGGACCCCCGAACCCCATGCCCACCCACCACCCGACTCGGTCGGACGAGAAGTGGCGGTCTCGGTCGGCTCGGTCGGGTGAGAAGTTGCCGTCCGGGTCGGCTCGGTCGGACGAGAAGTTGCCGTCCCGGTCGGTTCGGTCGGACCAGAAGTTGCTGTCTTGGTCGGCTGGGTGGGGCGGGCAGCGGGCAGCGGGCGGCTAGGTGGGCCGGGTGGCGGTCGGCCTGGTCGGCTCGGTGGGGTGGGGAGCGGTCGGTCTGGTCGGCTTGGTGGGAGGAGCGGCTGGTTCGGGGGGCTCGGTCGTCGGCTGGGCGGCGAGGCCCAGCAGGAGGACGCGGGTGAAGTCGCGTACCCAGGCCTCGTCCGCCGGCTTGCCGCTCATCAGGGTGCGGTGGACCACCGCACCCGCCACCATGTCGAAGATCAGGTCCACCGTGCGGGCGGCCTCCTCCGGGTCCGGCTCGGAGGGGAGTTCGCCCCGGCACTGGGCGCGCTCCCGGCCCTCCAGGACCAACCGTTTCTGCCGGTCCACGATGGACGCGCGGATGCGTTCCCGCAGCGCGTCGTCGCGGGTCGACTCGGCGACCGCCGCCATCAGGCCGCTGCGGGCCTCCGGGCGGTCGAGGATCGCCGCGAACTGGAGTACGACGCCCTCGATGTCGTCCGCCAGGCTGCCGCGGTCGGGGAGTTCGAGTTCGTCGAACAGTTCCGCCACCGCGTCGACGACGAGCTCGTTCTTGCCCGCCCAGCGGCGGTAGAGGGTCGTCTTTGCAACCCCGGCCCGCGTGGCCACGTCTCCCAGGGTGAGCTTGGACCAGCCCAGTTCGACCAGTGCCTGCCGCGTCGCCTCCAGGATCGCCGTGTCCGCGGCGGCGCTGCGCGGGCGGCCGGTACGTCCGGCGGGGGTGCGGCTCTGCATCCCACGACCATAACCGGCGGTTCATGTGATGCCGTGAGGGAGATCACCGGAAAGTGGTGTCGCGCGGGTCCCCGATGGCATTACGCTACGGGTCGTAGCGAAAGCTCGTGGGTGACCGCACGGGCGACGACCATGGCGCGGGGTGGGGACCCGGCGCCGTCGGTGAACACAGGTTCGGCCCGGCTTTCACAACGCTTTTCACACACGCGCGGGAACGGGGGAGGATAGACGCATGCAGCCACGGAACATGTCCATGAGCGGCGTCGTCGACCTCGCCGCGGTCAAGGCGGCCCAGGAGGCCAAGACCAAAGCCGAGCAGACGCGCGCCGAAGCGGCCCGGCAGGGTGGTGCCGGTGCCGTGTCCCCGGCCGACCTGGTCATCGACGTCGACGAAGCCGGCTTCGAGCGCGATGTCCTCCAGCGGTCCGCCGAAGTCCCTGTCGTCATCGACTTCTGGGCCGAGTGGTGTCAGCCCTGCAAGCAGCTGAGCCCGGTCCTGGAGCGCCTCGCCGTCGAGTACAACGGCCGCTTCCTGCTGGCGAAGATCGACGTCGACGCCAACCAGATGCTGATGCAGCAGTTCGGGGTCCAGGGGATCCCGGCGGTCTTCGCCGTCGTCGCCGGGCAGGCACTGCCCCTCTTCCAGGGCGCGGCCGGCGAGGAGCAGATCCGCGGGACGCTGGATCAGCTGGTGCAGGTCGCCGAGCAGCGGTTCGGCCTGACCGGCCTCGTCGTCGACCCCGATGCCGAGCCGGGTGCCCCGGCCGGCCCCGCGGTGGTGCCCGCGGGCCCGTACGACGCACTCCTGGAGGCCGCCGTCCAGGCGCTGGACGCGGGTGACTTCGGCGGCGCGGTCCAGGCGTACAAGAACGTGCTGAGCGACGATCCCGCCAACAGCGAGGCCAAGCTGGGGCTCGCGCAGGCCGAGTTGCTCCAGCGGGTGCAGGGGATGGACCCCCAGCAGGTGCGCAGGGACGCGGCCGAGAAGCCGGCCGACGCCGGGGCGCAGATCGCGGCGGCCGACCTGGACCTGGTGGGCGGGCATGTCGAGGACGCCTTCGGGCGGCTGATCGAGACCGTGCAGCGGACGGCCGGGGACGACCGGGATGCCGTACGGCGGCGGCTTCTTGAGCTCTTCGAGGTCGTGGGCACCGACGACCCGCGAGTCGTGGGGGCGCGCAGGGCGCTGGCACGCGCGCTGTTCTAGACAACGGTCTGAACACGGTTCTGACCAGTCGCTAAACGTCACGTCCTGTGATGCCGGAGTGAAAGATTTGCCGAGGCGGGGCCACGGCGGTCGCTCTTTACCAAATCTTGGTAATCGCGACCGCTGTTACTCGGAGTAAATCGGGGCAGTTGGTCTGTCTGGTTTCGTCCACTGATCAACTGCTTTGCTCTGCCCCCGGATGCCACCCAGAGTCGCTTTCCGAGACCGGTGGGTCGTCCTTCGGTTATCCGCCCGTTACTACCGAGTAACGAAGCCCCTTGTGCGGGCGGCGAGAATGCACCACGATCGGCGACGCTCGGTCCATTCCCGTACCCCGACAGCCGGTCGGGCAGCGGGTTCATGTGGGTCCCCACCGAGCAGAGTCGGCGGCAGTGACGCCGGTTCTTGGGCAGGGGGGTCTTCGCCTCACCGCGAAGCCTGTCCAGCAAGGTTGTGCGTGATGCGTGTCAGGCGCGACCAGTGGTTGTCGCTCGGGGGTGATCGCCGGTGATCGAGGTGCGTTCGTGCCTCCGAGGACGGGCGCTCCCCTTCCGAGGACGTAGCACTTCTCCCATCCCTGCCCGGCCGAGCCGCCGTCGGTGGCGATCCGGGGCCAGGAGATGTACGTCCGAGAAGGAGGAAATATGGAGTCCCAGGTGCGTGGCGGGACCAGATGGAAGCGGTTCGCTGTGGTCATGGTGCCCAGCGTCGCCGCCACGGCGTGTATAGGTGTCGCCCTCGCGCAGGGTGCTCTCGCCGCGTCGTTCAGCGTGTCGGGCCAGCAGTTCAAGGTCTCGGCCGACTCGCTCGAGGGTGATGGCTTCGAGCAGTACGGTGCTGTCGACATGGGCAGCAGCGCCACGAAGGCCAACACCCACCCGGTGGCGGTGTCGGCGTTCAACAGCGCCACCATCACCAACCTGTGTCAGTCCGTGGTCACGCCGAACGTGCCGTTCTTCGGGAACGTCAGCCTGATCCTGCACGCGGGCGCCGACACGAACAAGCCGGTCGAGGCCACCAAGCTGTACATCGACCTCGACGACCTCACCGCGGACGCGACGTTCACCAACATCAACATCGGTGTCGCCGCCGGAAGCATGAGCAAGGGTCCTGGCATCAAGCAGGACGAGGTCAGCAAGGGCCTGACCAACCCGAACGGGTTCGGGCAGGAGGCGGACCACGCCTCGCTGACCGGCGTGAAGCAGACGGCGTGGGCCACCACTGCCGGAACCTTCAAGCTGAGCGGTCTGCACATGTCCGTCTCGACTTCGGGCGCGGAGTGCTACTAAGCACTCCGTGACGGGCGGGGGAGCCGACGGCACCCCCGCCCGTCCACCTTCCGCCCACGGTCTTCACGCGCGGTACAAGGAACAACCACCGCACCACACAGCATCACCACCACAGCAACGCCGCACCAGGGAGCTGTTTTCCATGAGCGCCGAGACCCCTGCCGCCGTACCCGGCCAGTTCACCCGCCGGAGGCTGCAGTTCCGCGCCTGGCGGGGCACGCGGCCGTTCTGGGCCGGTCTGTACATCCTGCTCGCCGGCTTTCCGATCATGTACTTCCCGTACGCGCATCTCCAGCTCGGCAGCCTGACGGTGGCGATGTCGACCACCGCGGGCGCCGGATCCCTGATCATCGGTGTGCTGCTCGTCGTCCTGGGCGTCAGCCTCTGGTTCCAGAAGCACATCCGCACGTTCGCGGGAGTCGCCGCGATCCTGCTGGCGCTGGTGTCCCTCCCCGTCTCCAACTTCGGTGGCTTCATCATGGGCTTCGTGCTCGCCCTGATCGGCGGAGCGATGGCCGTGGCCTGGGGTCCGGGTGTGCCCAAGCAGCCGCAGCCGGAGGGCGACGTGCCGCCGGCGGGGGACGACGCCCCGCAGGAGGCCGCCTACCACCCGGGTCCGGACGGTGCGGGCGAGGGGGACACCTTCCAGTCCCGTGCGGCGCTGGGGGAGAACGACCTGTCAGGAACGAGCCCGGTGAACGGGGCGAACGGGAGGCACAGTGCCGGCTGACGAGGTGACCCACGGGACTGAGGTGGACGAGTCCCGTGTGAGAACCGGGCCGCGGCATGCGGCGCCCAAGAAGCCGCTGTTCACCAGGTTCCACATGCCGGCGGGCAAGGCGATAGCCTCCGTGGCGATGCCGACGGCCGTGCTCATGGGCTTCGGGTTCACGTCCTCGCTCGCGATCGCCGACACCAACAGCACGTCGTCGGCGTCGTCGAAGAGCCTGGCCGAGGACTACAAGGACTGCGTGTCCGCCCTGGACTCCGCGTCGCCCTCCGCCTCGGCGAGCGCGAGCGACAAGGCCACGGACTCGGCCACGCCGTCGGCCACGGCGTCGGACGACTCCAAGGACTCGTCGTCGGACACGTCGTCCTCGTCGGATTCAGGTTCCGACGACACGGCCACGCCGACGCCGTCCGCGTCCAAGTCGTCCTCGTCCTCGGGCGATTCGGGTTCCTCCGACTCGTCGGGGTCCTCCGGTTCGTCGGACTCCGGGAGCACGGCGACCGCGTCGCCGTCCGCCTCCGCGAGCAGTAGCGGCGGTGGCCTGCTGGACTCGATCGGGGACGCGATCGGCAGCATCCTCAGCGGCGGCAGCACGACGAGTTCGTCCTCGTCGGACTCCACCGCGAGCGCCACGCCGTCGCCGTCCGCCTCGTCCTCGGCCTCGTCGGACTCGTCGTCCTCGTCCTCGTCGGGCGACGACAGCGGCTCCGACGCCGTCTCCAAGACCGTCAAGAAGGTCACGGACACGGTCAAGGACAGCACCGACACGGCGACCAAGGCGGCCGACGACGTCACCAAGGACGTCACCAAGGCAGCCGAGGACGCGACCTCCAGCGCCTCGGCGAGCCCGTCCGCGAGCTCCACCACGTCGGCCGACGACTGCGACGCCGCCACGGACGACGTGAGCGGTGTCGACAACAAGGTTCTGGTCGCGGACGACCCCTGGTACCTGAGCGCCAGCTCGCTGACGCTGAAGAGCGCCGACTACCAGGGCATCGTCGAGGTGAAGACGGCGAGCGGCAAGACGAAGAAGGTGCTGAAGTACGTCATCTCGGGCGGCACCGACATCGGTGACCTGCACCAGACGGTCAAGGACACCAAGATCGGCAAGACGTACCACGTGCAGGCCGCGTCCGGTTCGAAGTCCACGATCACCGGCGGCGCCACCACGATGTACACGGAGTCGATCTCCGGCAACCTCTTCGGCCTGATCCCGATCACGTTCGACCCGGACAACCCGCCGCCGTTGAACATCCCGCTGATCTACTTCACCAACGTGAAGGTCGTCCAGGCGGGCCAGTTCGGCGGCACCCTGCACGTGCCCGGCATGCACGTGTACACGACCGACGGCACCAGCTGAGCGCCGCGACAGACCCTTCCGGGAGCCGCAGAGAAACTGTGCCCCGCCGAGTACCGACTCGGCGGGGCACAGCTCTGTCCGGAGCCGGTCATCCGCGCCGGATCCCATGGGGATCCAGAGTGCTGATACCGCTCGGCGTCGACGAGTTCGGCAACCTGGTCACCGCGATGCCCAAGAACGTCTGGTGAGGGAAAGGACGACAGGTGATCGACTTCGCCTTCGAGCCGCGCGCGGACGACGACTCCTGGTCACGGGAATGGCGGCCACCGGTCACCGCCCTGAGCGCCTCGGACTTCAGTCTGCGGTACTTCAAGGCCGACCTGCGGCTCGTCGTCCACGGCGTGGACCTCGGCGTGCGGCTGTTGGGAGAGCCCGTGGTCGACATCGCCCTGCTGCTGGACCACGCGGCAGGGGAACTGGAGACCCGCGCTGACGTCGCGGTCGAGGCGTCCCTCAGCCAGCACGTCTACGCCTTCCACCGGGAGGGGACGACCGTCACCCTTACGACGGACTGGCCGCCGGCCACGGCGGAGCTGAGCTGGGAGGAACTGCGCGGGCTCGCCGAGCGGGCGAAGGCCGAGGCCGTGCGGCTGATCACCGCCGCCCATCCTGATCTGGGCGACAACGCCTGGCTGCGGGGGACGGTCGGAACGCCTCCGGCCGTGTGAGGCCGTTGCGTCGGGGCCGGCCGACGACCTCGACGCACCGAGGGCGCCCCCCGTCACAGGGAGCGCCCTCGGTGTCGTGTGAGGCTGTGCGAGGTCCGCTAGGCGGATGTCACTTGTTGATGCCGCCGATGTGGTGGACCCGGAGCATGTTGGTGGTGCCGGGGACGCCGGGGGGCGAGCCGGCCGTGATGATGACGGTGTCGCCCGGGTTGAAGCGGTTGATCTTGGCGATCTCCTGGTCGACCATGTCGACCATCTCGTCCGTGCTGTTCACGAACGGCACCACGTGCGACTCCACGCCCCAGCTGAGGGTGAGCTGGTTGCGGGTGTTCTCGTCGGTGGTGAAGGCGATGATCGGCTGCTGCGCGCGGTAGCGCGAGAGGCGGCGGGCGGTGTCGCCGGACTGGGTGAAGGCGACCAGGCCGCGACCACCGAGGAAGTCGGCGATCTCGCAGGCCGCACGGGCCACCGAACCACCCTGCGTGCGCGGCTTCTTGCCCGGCACCAGCGGCTGCAGGCCCTTGCTGAGCAGCTCCTGCTCGGCCGCCTTGACGATCTTCGACATCGTCTTCACGGTCTCGACCGGGTACGCGCCGACGGAGGACTCCGCGGACAGCATCACCGCGTCCGCGCCGTCCAGGATCGCGTTGGCGACGTCGGAGGCCTCGGCGCGGGTCGGGCGGGAGTTGGTGATCATCGACTCCATCATCTGGGTCGCCACGATCACCGGCTTGGCGTTGCGCCGGCACAGCTCGATCAGGCGCTTCTGCACCATGGGGACCTTTTCGAGCGGGTACTCGACGGCCAGGTCGCCACGGGCCACCATGACGGCGTCGAACGCCATCACGACGCCCTCCATGTTCTCCACCGCCTGCGGCTTCTCCACCTTGGCGATGACGGGGACCCGGCGGCCCTCCTCGTCCATCACCTTGTGGACGTCGTCGACGTCCTTGGCGTCCCGCACGAAGGACAGCGCGACCATGTCGCAGCCCATGCGCAGCGCGAACCGGAGGTCCTCGACGTCCTTCTCGGAGAGCGCGGGCACGTTGACGGCCGCGCCGGGCAGGTTGATGCCCTTGTGGTCGGAGACGACACCGCCCTCGATGACGATCGTCCGCACCCGCGGGCCCTCGACGTCCGTGACCTTCAGCTCGACGTTGCCGTCGTTGATGAGGATCTGGTCGCCGCGCGAGACGTCGCCCGGCAGGCCCTTGTAGGTCGTACCGCAGATGGTCTTGTCGCCCGGGACGTCCTCGGTCGTGATGACGAACTCGTCACCGCGCTCCAGCTCCACCGGTCCCTCGGCGAAGGTCTCCAGACGGATCTTCGGGCCCTGCAGGTCGGCGAGGACGCCGATGGCACGGCCGGTCTCCTTGGCGGCGGCCCGGACGCGGTCGTACCGCCCCTGGTGCTCGGCGTGGGAGCCGTGGCTGAAATTGAACCGGGCCACGTTCATGCCCGCCTCGATCATGGCGACGAGCTTCTCGTGGGTGTCGACCGCGGGGCCGAGAGTACAGACGATTTTCGAACGGCGCATGGGGGCGATCCTATCGGTTTGTTTCGCTACGGAATATTCCGTCTGGTGGAAGATACAAATGGGCGCTAATGTGCTCAGCTGTTAATTCCGACCGATGCCGACGAGCGCGTACGTCTGGGTGGCGATCTCCAGCTCCTCGTCGGTCGGTACCACGGCGACCGCGACCCGCGCGGTCGCCGGCGATATCAGCCGCGGCTCGTCCGCCCGGGCGGCGTTCAGCTCCGGGTCGACCGCGAGCCCCAGCCCCTCCAGGCCCGCCATGGCCGCCTCCCGCACCGGGGCCGCGTTCTCGCCGACGCCCGCGGTGAAGGCCACCGCGTCGACCCGGCCGAGGACCGCGTAGTAGGCGCCGATGTACTTCTTCAGGCGGTGAATGTAGATGTCGAAGGCGAGTTGTGCCTCTTGGTCGCCCTCGTCGATCCGGCGCCGGATCTCCCGCATGTCGTTGTCACCGCACAGACCGAACAAACCACTCCTCTTGTTGAGAAGAGTGTCGATCTCGTCCATGGACATTCCGCCAACTCGGGCCAAATGGAAAATGACGGCCGGGTCCAGATCGCCGGAACGCGTTCCCATCACCAGCCCCTCCAAAGGCGTCAGGCCCATCGAGGTGTCCACGCACCGGCCACCGCGGACGGCCGACGCGGACGCCCCGTTGCCGAGGTGCAGCACGATGACGTTCACCTCTTCCGGTGCCTTTCCCAGCAGCTCCGCGGTCGCCCGGGACACGTACGCGTGCGAGGTGCCGTGGAAGCCGTAACGGCGGATCCGGTACCGGTCGGCGAGCTTCGGGTCGATCGCGTACCGCGCCGCGGACTCCGGCATCGTCGTGTGGAACGCCGTGTCGAAGACGGCCACCTGCGGCAGGTCCGGGCGCAGCGCCCGCGCGGTGCGGATGCCGGTCAGGTTGGCCGGGTTGTGCAGCGGGGCGACCGGGATCAGCCGCTCGATCTCGGCGAGCACCGCGTCGTCGATCACCGTCGGCTCGGTGAAGAACATCCCGCCGTGCACCACCCGGTGCCCGATCGCGGCCAGTTCCGGCGAGTCGAGCCCGAGGCCGTCCCTCGTCAGCTCCTCCGCCACCGCCTTCAGCGCCGCCTCGTGGTCGGCGATCGGCCCGTTCTGCTCACGGGTGTCACCGCTGTCGGCACAGGTGTGCCTCAGCCGCGAGGTCTGCTCGCCGATCCGCTCGACGAGGCCCACCGCCAGCCGGCTGCTGTCCCGCATGTCCAGCAGCTGGTACTTCACCGACGAGGAGCCGGAGTTGAGGACGAGGACGCGGGAGGGGCTCACTGGGCGGTTGCCTTTTCGCTCGGGTTCTGGGCCTGGATCGCCGTGATGGCGACGGTGTTGACGATGTCCTGGACGAGGGCGCCCCGGGACAGGTCGTTGACGGGCTTGCGCAGCCCCTGGAGCACCGGCCCGACGGCGATCGCGCCGGCCGACCGCTGCACGGCCTTGTAGGTGTTGTTGCCGGTGTTGAGGTCCGGGAAGATCAGCACGCTGGCCTGCCCGGCGACCTCGGAGCCCGGCAGCTTGGTGGCGGCCACCGACGGCTCCACGGCCGCGTCGTACTGGATCGGCCCCTCGATCTTCAGGTCGGGCCTGCGCGAGCGCGCCAGCTCGGTCGCCTCCCGCACCTTGTCCACGTCCGCCCCCGAACCCGACGTGCCCGTCGAGTACGACAGCATCGCGATCCGCGGCTCCACGCCGAACTGGGCCGCCGTACCCGCCGACTGGACGGCGATGTCGGCCAGTTGCTCCGCGTCCGGGTCCGGGTTCACCGCGCAGTCGCCGTAGACCAGCACCTTGTCGGCGAGGCACATGAAGAAGACGGACGAGACGATCGACGAACCCGGCTTGGTCTTGATGATCTCGAAGGCCGGGCGGATGGTCGCCGCCGTGGAGTGCACGGACCCGGAGACCATGCCGTCCGCCAGGCCCTCCTGCACCATCAGGGTGCCGAAGTAGTTGACGTCGGCGACCACGTCGTACGCCAGCTCCACCGTCACGCCCTTGTGGGCGCGCAGCAGCGCGTACTGCTCGGCGAAGGCGTCGCGCAGTTCGGAGGTGGCCGGGTCGATCAGCTGCGCGTCGGCGAGGTCGATGCCGAGGTCGGCGGCCTTCTTGCGGATCTGGTCGACGGGGCCGAGCAGGGTGATGTCGCATACCCCCCGGCGCAGCAGCACCTCCGCCGCGTGCAGCACCCGCGCCTCGGTCCCCTCCGGCAGCACCACCCGCCGCTTGTCGGAACGCGCCTGCTCCAGGAGCTTGTGCTCGAACATCATCGGGGTGAGCCGGCCGGTGCTCGGCGCCGAGACCCGCTTGTTGAGGCCCGCGGTGTCGACGTACCGCTCGAACAGGCCGAGCGCGGTCTCCGCCTTGCGCGGGGTGGCCGCGTTCAGCTTGCCCTCAAGGGAGAACAGCTGGGCGGCGGTCGGGAAGCTGTTGCCGGGCACCGAGAGGACCGGCGTGCCCGGGGCGAGCCGGGCGGCGAGGGTGAGGATCCCGTCGGCGGGCCGCTCGCCGAGGGTGAGCAGCACGCCGGCTATCGGCGGGGTGCCGGCGCTGTGCGCGGCCAGCGAGCCGACGACCAGGTCGGCGCGGTCGCCCGGGGTCACCACCAGGCAGCCCGGGGTCAGGGCGGGCAGGAAGCTCGGCAGCATCGCACCGCCGAAGACGAAGTCCAGGGCGTCCCTGGCCAGCCCCGATTCGTCGCCGAGCAGCACCTTCGCGTCGAGCGCGTGGGCGATCTGGGCGACCGTCGGCGCGGAGAGCGCGGGCTCGTCCGGCAGCACGTACACCGGCACCGGCAGCCGCCCCTCGATCCGCCGGGCTATCTCGTCCCGCTCCTCGCGGACCACCCGGTTGGCGATCATCGCCAGCACGTCGCAGCCGAGACCGTCGTACGCCCGGAACGCGTTGCGGGTCTCCGCCGGCACCGACTCCGCGTTCTGGTCACGGCCGCCGACCACCGGGATCACCGAGGCGCCGAACTCGTTGGCGAGCCGGGCGTTGAGGGACAGCTCGTCCGGGAACTGGGTGTCGGCGTAGTCGGTGCCGAGGACCAGGACGACGTCGTAGTCACGGGCGACCAGGTGGAAGCGGTCGACGAGGGTGGAGACCAGTTCGTCGGCGCCCCGCTCGGCCTGGAGCGCGGAGGCCTCGTGATAGTCCATGCCGTAGACGGTCGCCGGGTCCTGGGAGAGGCGGTACCGCGCACGCAGCAGCTCGAACAGGCGGTCGGGACCGTGGTGGACGAGGGGGCGGAAGACACCGACCCGGTCGACCTGCCGGGTCAGCAGCTCCATCACGCCCAGCTCGACCACCTGGCGGCCGTCGCCGCGGTCGATCCCGGTCACGTACACGCTGCGCGTCACGTGGGCACTCCGTCTCTCTAGCCGTCTCTGTAGCCGCACAAAAATCGCCCACCGGGGTGAGCGGAACCCTCTTGACAGTACCCCTGGCGCCGGATAAGGCGCCCGTCAGGATTTCACCCGCCCGCACGGCATGAAACAATCGGATCGGCTCACCGGTAACGACAGCGAGCAGGAGACACACCACCATGCGCATCGGAGTTCTCACCGCAGGCGGCGACTGCCCCGGCCTGAACGCCGTCATCCGATCGGTGGTGCATCGGGCAGTCGCCCAGTACGACGACGAGGTCATCGGCTTCGAGGACGGTTTCCGGGGGCTGCTCGACGGCCACTACCGCACCCTCGACCTGGACGCGGTGAGCGGCATTCTCGCTCTGGGCGGCACGATCCTGGGCTCGTCCCGGCTGGAGCGGGACCGGCTGCGCGAGGCGTGCGACCGGGCCACCGACATGGTCGAGGAGTTCGGGATCGACGCGCTGATCCCGATCGGCGGCGAGGGCACGCTGACCGCGGCGCGCATGCTGTCCGACGCGGGCCTGCCGGTCGTCGGCGTCCCGAAGACCATCGACAACGACATCTCCTCCACCGACCGCACCTTCGGCTTCGACACCGCGGTGGGCGTCGCCACGGAGGCGATGGACCGGCTGAAGACGACCGCCGAGTCCCACCAGCGGGTGATGGTCGTCGAGGTGATGGGCCGGCACGCCGGCTGGATCGCCCTGGAGTCCGGCATGGCCGCCGGCGCCCACGGCATCTGCCTCCCCGAGCGGCCCTTCGACCCGGCCGACCTGATCAAGATGGTCGAGGAGCGCTTCGCCCGCGGCAAGAAGTTCGCCGTGGTGTGCGTGGCGGAGGGCGCCCATCCCGCCGAGGGCACGATGGACTACGGCAAGGGCGAGATCGACCAGTACGGCCACGAGCGCTTCCAGGGCATCGGCACGGCCCTGGCGTACGAGCTGGAGCGGCGGCTCGGCAAGGAGGCCAAGCCGGTCATCCTCGGCCACGTCCAGCGGGGCGGCACGCCGACGGCCTACGACCGCGTCCTCGCGACGCGGTTCGGGTGGCATGCGGTGGAGGCGGCGCACCGGGGTGACTTCGGGAGGATGACCGCGCTGCGGGGCACGGACATCGCGATGGTGCCGCTCGCGGAGGCGGTGACCGAGTTGAAGACGGTGCCGAAGGATCGCATGGACGAGGCGGAGTCCGTCTTCTAGGGCCGGGGTCCGAGTCCGGCCGCGGCGCCGTCGTGGCCGGTCGCGCGCGCGGCGGAGCCGCATGGTGAATGCAGCCCCGCGCCCCTTCAGGGGCGCTTCTTCTCCACCGCGCTCCAGAAGTGGGCGACGATCTGGGCCAGGAAGTCCTCGCCCAGCTTCTGTATCCGGTTCGTGGCGGTGAAGTCGCCCCATGACAGCGTTGTCGCCAGTTGCGCCTGGTACGACTCGTACAGCTCGCCCAGCGCGTTGTCGATGAGTCGCTTGTCCAGCGGGATCAGCTTGCAGACCTGGCGGACGTAGGGCTGGCGCCGGGTGGTGGTGACCGCACTGCGCAACAGTTCCGCCAGCTCCTTCTCCTTGCCCGTGAGCGTGATGACGTCCGGCAGGGAGAGGCGGAGGAAGTCGGCCAGGGCGGCGGTCAGGCGGTCGGTGCCCCGCCACTCCGCGTCCTCCTCCAGTTGCAGGTACGGGAGGAGCCCGAGGCCGAGGGCCCCCGCCACGTCCTCCGGGGCCAGGCCGCGGGCGATCCGGTGTTCGCGCAAGGTCTGCGGGCGGCCGATCAGGTCGCCCGGGGTGCACCACAACACTCCCGCAAGGGCAGTCAGTTCGGGACTGCTGGGGACCAACTCCCCGCCCTCCCAGGCGAGTACGAGACCCGGGGTGGCGTGCGGCATACCGTACGAGGCTTGCAAGTCGTACGCCACGTGCTCGGGTCCCATACCGAGCGCGGCACGGAGTCTGCGGGCGGCGGGGGCGTTGAAGGGGGGACCCGGCTGGTTCGGTGGAGCTGGTGGTTGGTGCACAGCCGACAAGGTAGGGGTGCGCGGGGGCACTGACTACGGTCCGTTCGGCCAGGAACACGGATGGTGGGAACGTACGGATTCACAAGCGGTCCTTACCTGTTCATCCCTTGACGGCGCCGCCCAGGGCGAACCCGCCGCCCAGTCGGCGCGCGACCAGCACGTACAGCAGGATCACCGGCGTCGAGTAGATGACGGAGAAGGCGGCGAGCTGGCCGTAGGCCACCATGCCGCGGTTGCCGAAGAAGTCGTTGATGCTGACCGAGGCGGGCATCTGGTCCGGCGAGAGCAGCAGCATGAAGGGGACGAAGAAGTTGCCCCACATCATCACGAAGGCGAAGACGGTGACGACGGCGAGGCCGGGTCCCATGAGCGGCAGCACGATACGGGTCAGTGACTGGAGCGGGTTGGCGCCGTCCGTCCAGGCGGCCTCCTCCAGCTCCTTCGGGACGCCGTCCATGAAGTTCTTCATCAGCCAGATGGCGAAGGGGAGTTGGGAGGCGGCGAAGAACAGGATCGTGCCCTGCATGGTGTCGATGAGGTTGATCCGGACGAACAGCGCGTACACCGGCACCATGATCGCGGTGATGGGCAGACTCGTGGCGAAGAGGATGGACAGCAGGAACGGCCGGTTGAACCGGGAGCGGTACCGGGAGAGCGGGTAGGCCGCGAGGGCGGAGCAGACGACGGTGAGCGCGGTGGCGCCGCCGCACAGGACCAGGCTGTTGAGCAGCGGGGTGTAGGTGATGTCCGGGGTGAGGATCGCGTCGAAGTTCCCGAAGGTGAACCCGTCCGGGATCCGGACCCGCAGACCGGCGTGCGGATCGACGGCGGAGAGGACCACCCAGGCCAGCGGCAGCACGAAGGCGGCGGCCACGATCAGCAGCCCGAGGTCGGCGGCGAGCCGGTGCGAACGGCGTTGACGGCGGGGCATGTCCGGGTTCACACCTCCGTGCGCAGCAGTCGCATGTAGACGACGGAGAAGAGCGAACCGACCAGGAGAAGGAGCAGAGCGACCGCGGTCCCGTACCCGATCATGCTGTTCTGGAAGGCCTGTTCGTACATGAAGAGGGGAAGCGTCTGGCTCCTGTCGCCGGGTCCGCCGCGGGTCATCACCCAGATCAGCCCGAAGACGGAGAGCGTCTGGAGGGTGTTGAGCATCAGGTTGGTTCCGATGGACCGCCGGATCATGGGGAGCGTGATGTGCCACATCCGCCGCCAGCCGCCGGCGCCGTCCACCTCCGCCGACTCCTCGATCTCGTGGGGTATCTCGTCGAGGGCGGCGGAGTAGACCAGCATCGAGAAGGCCGTGCCCCGCCACACGTTGGCGAACGACACCGCGAGGATCGGCAGCGTGAACAGCCAGTTCTGCGAGGGCAGATGGAGGAGGTCCAGGATGGCGTTGAGCGTGCCCTCCCTGCGGAAGAACGCGTACAGCAGGAACCCGGCGACGACCTCCGGCAGCACCCACGCCGTCACCACGATCCCCCCGGTGAGCGTCCGCACCGGCTTCGACGCCCGCCGCATCAGCGCGGCGAGCGCGAGCCCCAGCGTGTTCTGCCCGACGAGCGAGGACAGCACGGTGAAGACCAGGGTCAGCCAGACGGCGTTCAGGAAGGCGTCGTCGCGGAACGCCCTGCGGAAGTTGGCGAAACCGACGAAGGACGAGTGCGCCTGCCCGGTGAGCTGGAGGTCGGTGAAGGCGATCCAGGCGCAGTAGACGATCGGCCCGCCCAGGAACAGCAGGATCAGGACCAGGGCGGGGGTGAGCGGGAGGGTGCGGGCGATACGACGGGTGATCACGGGGTGACCACTTGGCCGTCGGTGACGTCCTTGAGGTTCGCGTCGTACTGGCTCGCGGCCTTGTCGACCGACGCGTCCCCGGTGGTCACGCTCTCCATGGCCTCCTGGATGGCGGTGGAGACCTTCGGGTAGGCGGTGTAGGCGGGCCGGTAGTGCGTGCTGGCGACGAGACCGGTGAAGAACCTGATGCCGGGCTGGGCGGACGTGTACGACGGGTCGCTCGCGACGTCCTTGCGTACCGCGATACCCGAGTTGGCGATGTACCACTTCTCGGCGTTCGCCTTGGTCTGCATGGTCTTGACGAAGTCGAAGGCGAGGTCGGGGTTGCCGGCCTTGGCGGGGACGGCCCAGGTCCAGCCGCCGGACATGCTCACCTTGCCGGGGGCCTGGCCGTGCTGGGTCGGCATGTAGGCGAGCCCGAGCCGCGAGGACCAGTCGGGCCACTCGTGGCCGCTGCCCTTGCCCCACGACTGCGGCAGCCAGGACCCGTCGAGGTTGATGCCCAGCTTGCCCTGGGGCATCAGCTCACCCCAGACCGTGTTCCGGTAGTTGGGGTCGAGCGCGTCGGAGACGTCCGGTCCGAGCTTGTCCTTGTACACGGTCTCGACGAACGACAGCGCGTCCTTGAACCCCTGGCTCCCGGCGATCCACTTCTTGCTGGTCTTGTCGTAGAGCGGGTCGCTGGTCCCGTCGTTGGTGCCGTACAGCAGCATCTCGAAGCCCTGCATGCTGGCGGTCTCACCGGCGGCCTTGCCGGTGTAGACGTTGAGGGGCGTGACGCCGGGGACCTTCTTCTTGATCGTCCGGGCGGCGGCCAGTACGTCGTCCCAGTTCTTCGGCTGCCAGTCGGCGGGCAGCCCGGCCTTCGCGAACACCCGCTTGTCGAACCAGAGTCCGCGGGTGTCGGTGCCGTCCGGCACCCCGTACGTCTTCCCGTCCTCGCCCCTGGCCGCCGACTTCGCGGTGTCGATGAACTGCCCCCAGTCCGGCCACTTGGCGAGATAGGGGTCGAGGGGCTTGAGATACCCGCTGGTGATGTCGGAGTTGATGAGGAAGGTGTCCTCGTAGACGAGGTCGGGAGCGGTCCGCGGGGACCTCAGCATCTGCTGGAGCTTGGTGTAGTAGTCCGCGTCCGAGGCCTTGATGGGGACGAGCTCGACCTTCTTCCCCGGGTACTCCTTCTCGAACTGCTTCTTGATGTCCGCGAGATACGTGTCCGTCACCTTGACGGAGTTGTCCATGGACTGCTTGAACGAGACCTTCACGGTGTCCGGACTGCTGCCGGATCCGCCGCTGCACGCGGTGAGCGAGGCGGCGGCGGTGACGAGGGCAACGATGCTGACGGCGGTGGGGCGCACGGGCACGACCTCCTCGGCGGCCACTCCGCTGTGGCCTGGGGGTTCGTCTCTGTCTGCCCGGTGAAGGTAAGTGGAGTGGTCTAGTCAGGTCAATGTGCGTGCAGGGGATTGGTGATCGGGGCAGCGGCCGGGATCCGCCTGGCGGACCACGGGCGGGTACGCAGCGGACGCGCAGGTCGGGCCGGTATTCCGGGTGCGGTCCCCGGTCGGCCGTGACAGGCTCGCCGCATGTCCGTCGTTGACGTTTCTCCCCAGGTGTCCATCGCGTACGAGAGTTTCGGCGACCCCGGGGATCCCGCCGTCCTGCTCGTGATGGGGTTCGGCGCGCAGCTGATCGCCTGGCACGAGGACTTCTGCCGGACGCTGGCGGATCGCGGCCGTCACGTGATCCGGTACGACAACCGTGACTGCGGCCTGTCCACCAGGTTCGACGAACACCCCGTCGACATGGGCGAGTTCATCGCCGCCGTGACCTCGGGCGACCTGCCGGCGGCCCTCGCGATGGTCCCCTACCGGCTCTCCGACATGGCCGACGACGGCCTCGGCCTGCTCACCGCGCTCGGCATCGGACGCGCCCACGTGGTCGGTGCCTCGATGGGGGGAATGATCGCCCAGACGATGGCGATCTCCGCCCCGGAGCGGGTGCTGACCCTGACGTCGATGATGTCCTCGACCGGCGAGGGCGAGTACGGCCGGCCCAGCCCGGAGGCCCAGGCGGTGCTGTTCGGTCCGAAGCCCGCGGACCGCGAGGGGTACGTCGCGGCAGCGGAGAACGAACTGGTCTGGGCCTCCAGGCGATACGGCGACGCCGCCGCGCTGCGTGAGCTGGCGGCGGCCGGCTACGACCGCGCCCACTACCCCGCGGGGATCGGCCGGCAGCTCGGCGCGATGATCCTCAGCGGGTCACGCGCGGACGCACTCCGCGAACTCGTGACCCCGACGCTGGTGATCCACGGCCTGGACGACACGCTGATCGACCCGAGCGGCGGCAAACGCACCGCGGACCTCGTGCCGGGCGCCCGGCTCCTACTGCTCCCCGACATGGGCCACGACCGTCCGCGCGAACTGTGGCCCCAGCTCATCGACGCCCTGGTGGAACACACCGGCTGAGCGGAGCACCGACACGCCGTCGGCCCGGGCATCTCGCCGCCGCGGACCGGCGGCTGTGCGGCGCAGGAACCGTCTCCGGGCCGCCGAGGTCATCACCCGCGCCGGCGCTCCCACCGGTACACCAACTCCGGCCGCCCCACCTGCCCGTACAGTGGACTGCGGCCCGCCCGGCCCGCCTCCACCAGGTGCTCCAGGTAGCGCCGGGCCGTGATGCGGGAGATTCCCACGCTCTCCGCGAGCGCTGCCGCGGTCAGGCCCTCCGCCGACTCCCGCAGCGCGATCGTCACCCGCTCCAGGGTCGGCGCGCTCAGGCCCTTCGGCAGGGCCGCGGGCGACGGTGCCCGCAGTGCCGCCAGGGCCCGGTCCACCTCGTCCTGGCCGCTGGCCTCGCCCGCCGCCGCGCGGAACTCGGCGTACCGGGTCAGCCGGTCGCGGAGGGTCGCGAAGGTGAACGGCTTCAGGACGTACTGGACCACGCCCAGCGAGACGCCCTCCCGGACCACCGCAAGGTCCCGCGCCGACGTGACCGCTATGACGTCCGCCTGGTGCCCCGCCGCCCGCAGCGAGCGCGCGAACTGCAGGCCGTGCACGTCGGGCAGGTGCAGGTCCAGCAGGAGCAGGTCCACGGGCGTGCGGTCCAGGATCCGGCGGGCCTCCGCTCCCGTGTGCGCCTTGCCCACCGCCACGAACCCCGGCACCCGGCCGACGTACAGGACGTGCGCGTCCGCGGCCACCGGGTCGTCCTCGACGACCAGGACTCTGATCGGCTCCCCGGTCATCCGGCCCCGCCTTCCGTCACCGACGCCCGCAACGGCAGCCGTACCTCGAACACCGCTCCGCCCTCCGGCGCCTCCGCCACGGTCAGGGTGCCGCCCAGCCGTGTCACCGCCTGGCGGACGAGCGCCAGGCCCAGCCCCCGGCCGCCCGGTCCCGCCGGCTTCGTCGAGAAGCCGCGCTGGAAGACCAGCTCGGCGTGGCCGGGGTCGACCCCCGCGCCCGTGTCCGTCACCCGCATCACCAACTCGGCGTCCTCCGCGTACGCGGTCACCGTCACGCGCGCCCTGACCGTCCCCTGGGCCGCGTCCACCGCGTTGTCGATCAGGTTGCCGAGGATGGTGACCAGATCGCGCGCCGACAGGCTCTCCGGTAGCAAACCGTCATCCAGCCGGCTCTCGTCCGAGACCACCAGCTCCACGCCCCGCTCGTTGGCCTGCGCGGTCTTGCCCAGCAGCAGGGCGGCCAGGACCGGTTCGGCGACCGCCGCCACCACCTGGTCGGTCAGCGCCTGCGCCAGCTCCAGTTCCGCCGTCGCGAAGTCCACCGCCTCCTCCGCCCGGCCCAGTTCGATGAGCGACACCACCGTGTGCAGGCGGTTCGCCGCCTCGTGCGCCTGCGAGCGCAGCGCCTGCGTGAAACCGCGCTCCGAGTCCAACTCGCCCATCAGTGACTGGAGTTCGGTGACGTCCCGGAGGGTGGCCACCGTGCCGCGCCGCTCACCGCCCGACACCGGGGACGTGTTCACCACCAGGACCCGGTCCGCCGTCAGGTGCACCTCGTCCACCCGGGGCTCGGAGGCCAGCAGCGCGCCGGTCAGCGGCGCCGGCAGGCCCAGCTCGGCCACCGACCGCCCGATCACGTCCTGCTCGGCGGCCACTCCCAGCAGCTCCCGCCCGCCGTCGTTGATCAACGCCACCCGGTACTGGCCGTCCAGCATCAGCAACCCCTCGCGCACCGCGTGCAGCGCCGCCTGGTGGTAGTCGTGCATGTGGCTCAGTTCCGCGGCGTTCATGCCGTGGGTGTGGCGGCGCAGCCGTGCGTTGATCACGTACGTGCCGAGCGCGCCCAGCAGCAGCGCGCCCGCCGCGACGCCGAGCAGCGCCGTCACCTGTTCCTGGACCCGCTGGCTGATCGCCTCCACCTTGATGCCGGCGCTCACCAGGCCGATCACCCGGCCCTTCTCCTCCACCGGGGTCACCGTGCGGACGGAGGCGCCGAGAGTGCCCTTGTAGGTCTCGCTGTAGGTGTGGCCCTGCTGGGCCGCCTCGATATGGCCGAGGTAGTGCTTGCCGATCTGGGTCCGGTCGGGGTGGGTCCAGCGGATGCCGTCCGGGGTCATGATCGTGATGAAGTCGACCTCGGTGTCGCGCATCACCTGAAGGGCGTACGGCTGGAGCTCGGCCGTGGGGTTCGCGGTGTGGATCGCCGCGCGGACGGACGGGGAGTCGGCGACGGACCGGGCCACCGCGGTCGCCTGCCGGGTCGCCGCCTCCTCCGCCTGGTGGCGGTCGCTGACGTACGTGAACAGCGCGTAACCGGCGACCACGACCGCTATCAGCACGGCCTGCATGCCGAAGAGCTGGCCGGCCAGGCTGCGGGGGCGGGGGACGGACGGAAAACGCATGTCAGCAGTGTGCCTCCCGGGTCGGGCATGAACTCAATGAACGGAAGGGTGACCGCCCTCACAGACCGGGAGATAGTCACGGCATCCCCCACATCGCCCGGACGTGAGCCGCACGCCGGTGGTACCGACGAAGACGTCAAGGAGGGCAGCCGTGGCCGCAGCCAGCACCCCCGATACGGCACCTGCCGCACCCGCTGTGAAGCGGGATCGCACCCATTACCTGTACATCGCCGTGATCGCCGCGGTGGCCCTCGGCATCGTCGTGGGGCTCGTCTGGCCCGACGCCGGTGTCGAGCTGAAGCCGCTCGGGACCGGCTTCGTCAACCTGATCAAGATGATGATCTCGCCGATCATCTTCTGCACGATCGTGCTCGGGATCGGGTCCGTGCGGAAGGCCGCGAAGGTCGGTGCCGTCGGCGGCATCGCGCTCGGCTACTTCCTGGTGATGTCGCTGGTCGCGCTCACCATCGGCCTGGTGGTCGGCAACATCCTGCACCCTGGCGACGGGCTGCACATCACCAACGCCCTCAAGGCCACCGGGCACGCCCAGGTGGACTCCGAGGCGCTCGGCGGCGTCGACTTCGTGCTGTCGATCATCCCGACCACGTTCGTCTCCGCCTTCACCGAGGGCCAGGTGCTGCAGACGCTGCTGATCGCGCTGCTCGCCGGGTTCGCGCTGCAGGCCATGGGGTCGGCCGGGCAGCCGGTGCTGCGCGGTGTCGAGCACATCCAGCGGCTCGTCTTCCGCATCCTCGGCATGATCATGTGGGCCGCGCCGATCGGTGCGTTCGGCGCCATCGCCGCCGTCGTCGGCTCCGCCGGTATCGACGCGCTCAAGAGCCTCGCCGTGCTCATGCTCGGCTTCTACGTCACCTGCCTGCTCTTCGTCTTCGTGGTGCTCGGCACGGTGCTGCGGCTCGTCTCCGGGCTCAACATCCTCCTGCTGTTCAAGTACCTCGCCCGCGAGTTCCTGCTGATCCTCTCCACCTCCTCCTCCGAGTCCGCGCTGCCGCGGCTCATCGCGAAGATGGAGCACCTGGGCATCAGCAAGCCGGTCGTCGGCATCACCGTCCCGACCGGGTACTCCTTCAACCTCGACGGCACCATGATCTACATGACCATGGCGTCGCTGTACATCGCGGACGCCCTCGGTACGCCGATGTCGGTCGGCGAGCAGATCCCGCTGCTGCTGTTCCTGCTGCTGGCCTCGAAGGGGGCGGCGGGCGTCAGCGGCGCCGGTCTCGCCACGCTGGCCGGCGGTCTTCAGTCGCACAAGCCCGCGCTGGTGGACGGCGTCGGTCTGATCGTCGGCATCGACCGGTTCATGAGCGAGGCCCGGGCGCTGACCAACTTCGCGGGCAACGCGGTCGCGACGGTGCTGATCGGTACGTGGACGAAGGAGATCGACAAGGCGCGGGTGCAGCGGGTGCTCGCGGGTGAGCTGCCGTTCGACGAGAAGACGCTGCTGGATGAGGGGGAGCCGGTGGTTGCGCCGGAGCTTCCCGAGCAGCGCGAGGAGCTGGCGAAGGCGTAACCGCCGTCGTCGGGTGCCGGTGGGTGGGGGCTGGTCGCGCAGTTCCTCCCCCCAGCCTTCGGCCGGGGGGACCCCAGCGCCCCTTACGGGGCGCCAAGCCCGGGGCCCGCTGAAAGCCGCCGGACGTCCGGCCCGGCCTGAACCCGGGCCGGGCGTCCGGTCACCGTACTCCGGGCGGCTGGGAACTCCCCCCGTTGTCCAGCCGCCCGGTCCACCCCTCGGTGCCGCCTGTCAGACGTATCCACTAACGTGCCGTTCCTGTCCAACGGGAACGGCACGTCGGTATATGGAGGCACGGGGGATGGCGATCGACTGGGACCGTCGGCACTGCGCGCGCAAGGGGCATGTGACCTATGCCCCGGACGATCCGCGGCTGCGGGTGCGGCTGCACGCGCAGACCGCGGTCGGGGACGCCTGGCGGTGCCTGCGCTGCGGGGACTTCGCGCTCGGCGAGCCGCACGGCTCGGGGCCGGCCGCGGACGCTCCGCTGGTGCCGCGCGGGAAGGTGCTGCGGGACCTGTTCATCCTGCGCTTCCTGGCGATCGAGCGGGCCGTGCGCGGGGTGTTCATCGTGCTGGTCGCGGTCGCCGTGTGGAGGTTCAGCAACAGCCAGGACGCGGTGCGCAGGCTCTTCAACGAGTACCTGGACACGTTCCGGCCGGTCTTCAAGCACTTCCACTACGACCTCGACCACTCACCGGTCGTCGGGTCCATCCAGAAGGCCTTCGGCTACAAGCACTCCACGCTGCTGCTGGTGGCCGGACTGCTGCTGGCGTACGCGCTGATCGAACTCGTCGAGGCGGTCGGCCTCTGGTACGCCAAGCGGTGGGCGGAGTACCTGACGGTGGTCGCCACCGCCGCCTTCCTGCCGCTGGAGATCTGGGAACTCACCGAGAAGGTCAGCTACCTGAAGATCGCGACCCTCGCGCTGAACATCCTCGCCGTGCTCTACATCGCCCTGGCCAAGCGGCTGTTCGGGCTGCGGGGCGGGCGCAGGGCCTTCGACGAGGAGCGGCAGAGCGCCTCGCTGCTCGAGGTCGAGGAGTCCGCGGGGGTCGAGCCGAGCTTGCCTTGACGTCGGCGTCAAGTCCTACGGTCGTAGCCATGCGCATCGGCGAGCTGGCCGCACGGGCCGGGACCACGACACGGGCCCTGCGGTACTACGAGGCGCGCGGGCTGCTGCCCGCGCGGCGGGCCGGGAACGGGCACCGGACGTACGACGAGAGCGATCTGAAGCTGCTCACGCAGATCCGGACGCTCCAGGACGTCGGGTTCGAGCTGGAGGAGACCCGGCCGTTCGTGGAGTGCCTGCGGGCCGGGCACCCGGAGGGCGACACCTGCCCGGCGTCGCTCGCGGTCTACCGGCGCAAGCTGGCGGAGCTGGACTCGCTGATCGGCGAGTTGCAGGCCGTGCGGGCGACGGTCGGGGCCCAGCTGGAGCGGGCCGAGCAGGCCCGGGACACGCTGGCCGTCGAGGCGCTGGCTCCGGGGGGCCCGGAGCCGGTCTGCGAACTGGGAGGGACCGGGCGATGATCAAGGCGGCGGGAGTGGCCGAGGTGACGGACGCCGACTTCGCGGCGGAGGTGATCGGGGCGGAGCTGCCGGTACTGGTGGAGTTCACCGCCGACTGGTGTCCGCCGTGCCGGCAGATGGGTCCGGTGCTCGCGGCGCTCGCGGCGGAGGAGGGCGAGCGGCTGAAGGTGGTGCAGCTGGACGTGGACACCAATCCGGAGACGACGAACGCGTACCGGGTGCTGTCGATGCCGACGTTCCTGGTGTTCCGGGGCGGTGAGCCGGTGCGGTCGATGGTGGGCGCCCGGCCCGGGCGGCGGCTCCGCGAGGAGCTGGCCGACGCGCTGCCCGACGTACTGGGCTGAACCGGCCGGTCATACGAAGAATCCCCCGGACAATTGCGTCCGGGGGATTTCTTTGCGTATATTCAAGAGTTCGCGACTTCAACTCGATGGTGAAATCGGTCAAGTCGCGAAGAAGTTCAGTGGGCACAGTATATCCGGCCGGGAGCGGAATTGTCAAACACCGAATTTCCAGACGATGAATTGCGCCACGAGCAGGAATTCATCGACGGACTGTACGCACGGGTGGACGCCCTGCGCGGCGACACCGAGGGCTCGGTCGCGGACGCCCTCGCCCTCGGCGACAAGCCCATGCAGGCCCGCCTGGAGCGGGACATCCTGGTAGCGGAGCGCTCCGGGCTGCTGGCCGCGCTGAACGCCGTCGACGGGTCGCTGTGCTTCGGCCGCATCGACCTGACCTCCGGCACGAAGCACCACATCGGGCGGATCGGGCTGCGCCTGGACGACGCCGAGCGCACCCCGGTCCTCGTCGACTGGCGTGCCGAGGTCGCCCGCCCCTTCTACCTGGCCACCGGCCACACCCCGATGGGCCTGCGCCGCCGCCGGCACATCGCCACCGACGGCCGCCGGGTCGCCTCCCTGCACGACGAGATCCTCGACCTCGGCGACCGCGAGCGCACCGGCCACGAGGACCCGTCCGGCGACGCGGTACTGCTCGCCGCGCTCGACTCGGCCCGCACCGGCCGGATGAGCGACATCGTGCAGACCATCCAGGCCGAGCAGGACGAGATCATCCGGGCGCCCCACCGCGGGGTCCTGGTGGTCGAGGGCGGCCCGGGCACCGGGAAGACGGCGGTCGCGCTGCACCGCGCCGCCTTCCTCCTCTACGAGTACCGGGAGCTGCTCGCCAAGCGCGCGGTCCTGATCGTCGGCCCGAACCCCGCCTTCCTCGGCTACATCGGCGAGGTGCTGCCCTCGCTCGGCGAGACGGGCGTGCTGCTGGCGACGGTCGGCGAGCTGTTCCCCGGCGTGAAGGCGACGGCCGCGGACACCCCCGAGGCGGCTGCCGTGAAGGGCCGCGCCGACATGGCCGACGTGCTCGCCGCCGTCGTACGCGACCGGCAGGCGCTGCCCGACCCCGTCATCACCGTCGAGCACGACCGCGAGGTGCTGATGCTCGACGACGGCCTGGTCAACATGGCCCGCGAGCGCACCCGCGCCGCCCGGCTCCCGCACAACGTGGCCCGTGAGCACTTCGAGGGCCACATCCTCAACACCCTCACCGACCTCTACGCCGAGCGCGTGGGCACCGACCCCTTCGACGGCAGCAGCCTGCTCGACCCCTCCGACATCACCCAGATCCGCGACGAACTCGCCGAGAACCCCGAGGTCTGGTCCGCCGTCGACCAGCTCTGGCCGCGGCTCACCCCGCAGCGCCTGGTCGCCGACTTCCTGGCCGGCCCCGAGGGGTACCTGGACGACGCCGACGCAGCCGCGATCCGCCGCCCGGTGACCCGGACCTGGACGGTCTCGGACGTGCCCCTCCTCGACGAGGCGGCCGAGCTGCTCGGCGTGGACGAGCGGGTCGCCCGGGCCCGCGCCGAACGCGAGCGCGAGACCCAGATCGCCTACGCCCAGGGCGTCCTCGACGTCTCGTACGCCTCCCGCACCTACGAGTTCGACGACAAGGAGGACAGCGACCCCGACTCCTCCGAGGTGCTGTCCGCGCACGACATCATCGACGCCGAGCGGTTCGCCGAACGCCACGAGGAGGAGGACTTCCGCAGCGCCGCCGAGCGGGCTGCGGCCGACCGCACCTGGGCGTTCGGGCACATCATCGTGGACGAGGCGCAGGAACTCTCCCCGATGGCCTGGCGGTTGCTGATGCGGCGCAGCCCGACCCGCTCCATGACCCTGGTCGGCGACCCGGCCCAGACCGCGGAGGCGGCCGGCGTCGGCTCCTGGGCGGACATCCTCCAGCCCTACGTGCAGGACCGCTGGGAGCACACCCGCCTCGGCGTCAACTACCGCACCCCGGCAGAGATCATGGACCTCGCGGCGGCCGTGGTCCGCGCCGAGCACCCGGACTTCGAGCCCCCGAGCTCGGTCCGCTCGACGGGCGTACGGCCGTGGGTGCGCCCGACGGACGACCTGCCCGGCGCCGTCCAGAAGGCGGTCGCCGAACTCGCCCCCGCCGAGGGCCGGCTGGCCGTCATCGCCCCCCGCGACCTGCACCGCGCCCTCGCCGCCCGCCTGGACGGCGTCACGGCCGGCGCCGAACCCGACCTGACACGGACCGTCGTCCTGCTCGACCCGCGCCAGGCCAAGGGCCTCGAATTCGACTCCGTCCTCGTGGTGGAACCGGACCGCTACGGCACCAGCGACCTCTACGTGGCCCTGACCCGGGCCACCCAGCGGCTGGGGGTGCTGTACACCGGCGGCCTGCCGGACGGGCTCAGGCAGGCCGCAGCCACACCGTAGCCAGCGGTGGCAGGGTCAGGCGGATGCTCGCGGGGCGGCCGTGGCTGCCCTGGGGCTCCGGTTTGACCGGGTCGGGGTTGGTGACGTCGCTGCCGCCGTAGCGGGCCAGGTCGGTGTTGAGGGTCTCGTGCCAGGCGGGGATCTCGTCCGGGACGCCCAGGCGGTAGTCGCGGACCACGGGGGAGAGGTTGGAGACGGAGAGCAGCGGCGTGCCGTCGGCGTCCAGGCGGAGGAAGGCGAATACGTTGTCGTCCGCGCCCTCCGCCGCGTCCCCGACGATCCACTGGAAACCGTCGGGCGCCGTGTCCCGCTGCCACAGCGCCGGGGTCGCCCGGTACACCGCGTTGAGGTCGCGGACCAGGTCCCGTACGCCGCGGTGGTCGGCCGCCGCGCCGTACTGCGGGTCGAGCAGCCACCAGTCCGGGCCGTGCACCTCCGACCACTCCGAGCCCTGGGCGAACTCCTGCCCCATGAAGAGGAGCTGCTTGCCGGGGTGGGCCCACATGAAGGCCAGGTAGGCGCGGTCGTTGGCGCGCTGCTGCCACCAGTCGCCGGGCATCTTGGAGACGAGCGAGCGCTTGCCGTGCACGACCTCGTCGTGGGAGATGGGCAGGACGTAGTTCTCGCTGTACGCGTAGACCATCGAGAAGGTCATCTCGTGGTGGTGGTACTTGCGGTGCACCGGCTCGTGGGACATGTACTCCAGCGAGTCGTGCATCCAGCCCATGTTCCACTTCAGGCCGAAGCCCAGCCCGCCGCCGTCGGTGGGGCGGGTCACGCCCTCCCAGGCCGTCGACTCCTCGGCGATCGTCACCACGCCCGGGGCATGGCGGTAGACGGTCGCGTTCATCTCCTGGAGGAACGCCACCGCGTCCAGGTTCTCCCGGCCGCCTTGCTCGTTCGGCGTCCACTGGCCCGGCTCGCGCGAGTAGTCCAGGTACAGCATGGAGGCGACCGCGTCGACCCGCAGGCCGTCGATGTGGAACTCCTCGCACCAGTACAGGGCGTTCGCCACCAGGAAGTTGCGCACCTCGCGGCGGCCGAAGTCGAACTCCAGGGTGCCCCAGTCGGGATGCGCGGCCCGCAGCGGATCCGCGTGCTCGTACAGCGGGCGGCCGTCGAACTCCGCCAGCGCCCAGTCGTCCCGCGGGAAGTGCGCCGGCACCCAGTCCATCAGCACCCCGATGCCGGCCCGGTGCAGCGCGTCGACCAGGAACCTGAAGTCGTCGGGGGTGCCGAGCCGGGCCGTCGGCGCGTAGAAGCCGGTGACCTGGTAGCCCCAGGAGCCGCCGAAGGGGTGCTCGGCGACCGGCATCAGCTCCACGTGCGTGAAGCCCAGGTCGCCGACGTAGGCGGGCAGTTCCTCGGCCAGCTGCCGGTAGGTCAGGCCTGGCCGCCAGGACGCCAGGTGCACCTCGTAGACCGAGAACGGCGCCTCGTGGACGGGGGTGTCGCCGCGGTGCGCCATCCACTCCGCGTCGTCCCACTCGTGCCGGGACCCGGTGACGATCGACGAGGTGTTCGGGGGCACCTCGGTACGCCGGGCCATCGGGTCCGCCCGCAGCGTCCGGGAGCCGTCCGGGCGGGTGATCTCGAACTTGTACAGCTCGCCCTCGCCGATGCCCGGCAGGAACAGCTCCCATATCCCCGAGGAGCCGAGCGAGCGCATCGGCGCCCCGGTGCCGTCCCAGAAGTTGAAGCCGCCGGCCACCCGCACGCCCCGCGCGTTCGGCGCCCACACCGCGAACCGGGTGCCCGGCACGCCCTGGTGGGTCGTCGGATGCGCGCCGAGCGCCTCCCACAGCCGCTCGTGCCGGCCCTCGCCGATCAGGTGCAGGTCCAGGTCGCCGAGGGTGGGCAGGAAGCGGTACGCGTCCTCCGCCTCCTGGACCGTCCCCTCGTACTCCACGAGCAGCCGGTACACCGGCACCTCGGAGAGGGGGAGCAGGGCGGAGAAGAAGCCGTCGCCGTCGTCGTGCAGTTCGGCCCGCAGATCCCTGCCCGCGACGGCCGTCACCGCGCGGGCGTACGGGCGGAACGCGCGCACGGCGATCCCGCCCGGGACCGGATGCGCGCCCAGCACCGAGTGCGGGTCGTGGTGGGTACCGTGCAGCAGCCGTTCACGGTCGCCGACGGCTACGGACACGGGGTTCTTGGAGGTCACGGACGCGTCTCCCGGAGATGATCAGGTCGGGTCGGGGGTGGCCAGACGGTGTACGGCCGACAGCGGGACGGGCAGCCAGTCGGGGCGGTGCCGGGCCTCGTAGACGACCTCGTAGACGGCCTTGTCGGTCTCGAAGGCCCGCAGCAGGACGGGATCGGTGCGCGGGTCGGCACCGGTGATCTCGGCGTAGCCGGAACAGTAGGCCGCCCGGCACCGCCGCGCCCAGTCCGGGGCCGCCGGGGTCACCGAGTGGGCGGCGTAGTCGAAGGAGCGCAGCATCCCGGCGATGTCCCGCACCGGCGGCTGCGGCATCCGGCGCTCGGCCAGCGGACGGGCCGGCTCCCCCTCGAAGTCGATCAGCGACCACTCGCCGGACGGCGCCCGCAGGCACTGCCCCAGGTGCAGGTCGCCGTGGACGCGCTGCGCGGTCCAGGTGCGGCCCTCGGCGGCCAGGTCGGCCAGCGCGGTGTAGGCGGACCGCAGCCCGTCCTCGTACGGCCGCAGCGCGGGCACCGCCTGCACGGCCGCCGCCAGCCGCTCGGTCATGCCGGCGACCTGCGACTCCAGCCGGCTGTGCCCGAGGGTGGCGGTCGGCAGCGCCCGGGCCAGCGCCGTGTGCACCTCGGCGGTGGCCCGCCCCAGCGCCCGCGCCTCGGCCGTGAAGTCCTCGCCCTTCGCCAGCTCGCGCAGCGCCAGCTCCCAGCCGTCGGTGGCGCCGCGCACGAAGGGCTGGAGGACGGCCAGGACACAGGGCTCCCCGCCCGGCTCCGCCAGCAGCCACGCCGTCGGGGCGGGCACCCGGGCACAGCCCTCGCGGGCCAGGGCCAGGGGTATCTCCAGATCGGGGTTGACGCCGGGCACGACCCGGCGCAACAGCTTCAGGATGAACGTATCTCCGTAGACGACCGAGGAGTTGGACTGCTCGGCGGTCAGCAGCCGGGCCACCAGCCCGTCGCGTATCTCCCGGCCCGGCTCGCGCTCGAAGCGCAGGTCACCGATGCGGGCCCGGGTGCGCAGGGCCTCCAGGAGGAGCTCGGCGGGCCGGGGGTCGTACAGCGCGTCGTAGACCGTGTGCCCGGCCAGCGGGCCCTCGGTCAGGTGTCCGATCAGCGCGGGTGCCAGCCGGGGCGGCAGCGCCTCGCGCACGCCTATGAGGAGCTGGTAGCAGTCGCCGGCCTCGGCGGGGGCGGGCGGCTGGTGGGCGCGGACCAGCAGATGGTGCAGGCCGAGCCGGCCGTCCGACGGCAGGAGTTCGGTCTCGGCCACCGGGGAGAAACCCGTGACCGGGGACCCCTTGCCGGCGAACCAGCGCTGCCGGGGCAGCCACTCGCGCAGCAGAGGGTCGAGCGAGGCGAGGAGAGCGGGAGTGGAGGGGCTGACCGTTTCCGCCATGGCGGTACGTCCTTTCCCCGGTCGTCGGGGGCGTTAGTGATGCGTGCCCCGGGCGGGCGGGAGGAAACCAACCGTCGCCGCCCGGGGTGGACTGTGCCAAGCGCTCCGCCGGGTGCGCTGAGTGTCGACTGCGGGCCGGTGGGGGCCGGTCGCGCAGTTCCTCCCCCAGCCTTCGGCCGGGGGGACCCCCAGCGCCCCTTACGGGGCGCTGCCTGGGCGCAGGCGGAACCAGTAGAAGCCGTGTCCGGCGAGGGTGAGCAGGTACGGCAGTTCGCCGACCGCCGGGAACCGGACCCCGCCGAAGAGCTCCACCGGGTGTCGGCCGTCGAACCGCCTGAGGTCCAGTTCCGTCGGCTGCGCGAACCGGGAGAAGTTGTGCACGCAGAGGACCAGGTCGTCCTCGTACTCGCGCAGGAACGCGATCACCGCCGGGTTCGACGACTGGAGCTCGGTATAGGACCCCAGTCCGAAGGCAGGATTCTGCTTGCGGATCTCGATCATGCGGCGGGTCCAGTGCAGCAGGGACGACGGCGAGGACATGGAGGCCTCGACGTTGGTGACCTGGTAGCCGTAGACGGGGTCCATGATCGTGGGGAGGTAGAGGCGTCCGGGGTCGCAGGAGGAGAAGCCGGCGTTGCGGTCGGGGGTCCACTGCATGGGGGTGCGGACGGCGTCGCGGTCGCCGAGCCAGATGTTGTCGCCCATGCCGATCTCGTCGCCGTAGTAGAGGATCGGCGAGCCGGGCAGGGAGAGGAGCAGGGCGGTGAAGAGTTCGATCTGGTTGCGGTCGTTGTCGAGGAGGGTGGCCAGGCGGCGGCGGATGCCGATGTTGGCGCGCATACGCGGGTCCTTCGCGTACTCGGCCCACATGTAGTCGCGTTCCTCGTCGGTGACCATCTCCAGGGTGAGTTCGTCGTGGTTGCGCAGGAAGATGCCCCACTGGCAGCCGGACGGAATGGCCGGGGTCTTGGCGAGGATCTCCGAGACGGGGTAGCGGGATTCCCTGCGCACGGCCATGAAGATCCGCGGCATCACCGGGAAGTGGAACGCCATGTGGCACTCGTCCCCGCCGCTGCGGTAGTCGCCGAAGTAGTCGACGACGTCCTCCGGCCACTGGTTGGCCTCCGCGAGGAGCACCGTGTCCGGATACTGCGTGTCGATCTCCTTGCGCACCCGCTTCAGGAAGTCGTGGGTCGCGGGCAGGTTCTCGCAGTTGGTGCCCTCGCGCTGGTAGAGGTACGGCACGGCGTCGAGGCGGAAGCCGTCGATGCCCAGGTCCAGCCAGAACCGGAGCGCGGAGAGGATCTCCTCCTGCACGGCCGGGTTCTCGTAGTTGAGGTCGGGCTGGTGCGAGAAGAACCGGTGCCAGTAGTACTGCTTGCGCACCGGGTCGTAGGTCCAGTTGGAGACCTCGGTGTCGACGAAGATGATCCGCGCGCCCTGGTACTGCTTGTCGTCGTCGGCCCAGACGTAGTAGTCGCCGTAGGGGCCCTCGGGGTCCCTCCTCGACTCCTGGAACCACGGGTGCTGGTCGCTGGTGTGGTTCATGACGAAGTCGATGATGACGCGCATGCCGCGCTGGTGGGCGGCGTCGACGAACTCCACGAAGTCGGCGAGGTCGCCGAACTCGGGGAGCACGGCGGTGTAGTCGGAGACGTCGTAACCGCCGTCCCGCAGCGGGGACTTGAAGAAGGGCGGCAGCCAGAGGCAGTCGACGCCGAGCCACTGCAGGTAGTCGAGCTTCGCGGTCAGGCCCTTGAGGTCGCCGATGCCGTCGCCGTTGCTGTCCTGGAACGAGCGGACCAGGACCTCGTAGAAGACGGCGCGTTTGAACCAGTCCGGGTCCCGGTCCTTTGCGGGTGTGTCCTCGAAGGTGTCCGGGACGGGTTCGTTGACGATCATTGTATGGGTGACCCTCCGATCCGCGGGGACGGTCGCAGGACGGTGAGGATGTGCGCGGCCCGGTGACCCGGTTCCAGGCGCACATAGTTGGCCCTGCCCCAGTTGTAGGTTTCGCCGGTGAGCTCGTCGCGCACCGGCACCGACTCGTGCCAGTTCAGGCCGAGTTGCGGCATGTCCAACGAGACCGTGGCCTCCTGGGTGTGGTGGGGGTCGAGGTTGACGACCACCAGAACCGTGTTCGATCCGCTCCGCTTGCTGTAGACGATCACCGCGTCCTGGTCGGCGTGGTGGAAGTGGAGGTCGCGCAGCTGCCGCAGGGCCGGGTTCGCTCGCCGGACGGTGTTGAGGCGGGTGATGAGCGGGGCGATGCCGTCGGTGTCGGCGCGGTCCCAGTCCCGTGGCCTGAGCTGGTACTTCTCGGAGTC
>NZ_JBEZLP010000054.1:0-51466 GCF_040652195.1 Streptomyces sp. NPDC048278 | reverse complement strand
TGTTTTTAGGGGCGCGGGGAACTGCGCTACCAGCCAACGACGGCGGCGCGGCTGACGGCGGTCGGCAGTCCCTGCCTTCAGGGGCGCGGGGAACTGCGCGATCAGCCCCCACTTGCCCGCGGGTGAACCGTGGCCGTACCGCCGTAGGTGTTCACGTGGGGGGTTGCGCGGAGCGGCACACGTGCTGTTGGGGTGGGGGGACGGACGCTGGGATGACGCGTTGCGGATTCCCGCCTCCGAAAGGCCGACGAATGACCAGACGTGGACCGCGGCCGGCGGCCCGCCTCGTGAGTGCCGTGACGGTCGCGGTGACGGTGACGGCGTCCGCGCTCGCCGTGCAGCCGGCCGGTGCCGCGGCCGGACCCGGCTGCGCCGGCCTCGCGGGGACGGTGCTCGCCGGCTCGCACGTGAAGAGCATCAGCTCCGAGGTCGTGCCCGCCTCCGCGACGCTCCCCGCGTACTGCCAGGTCGACCTCGTGCCCGCCCGTGCCGTCAACGTCCGCGTCACCCTCCCGCTCAGCACCGCCGACGCCGGCACCGGCGGCACGTACACGGGCGCCTGGAACGGCCGGGTCCTGAACGTCGGCGGCGGCGGTTACGGCGGCGACCTCGGCGACCTCGCCGTGGCGGTCCGGCGCGGCGAGGTCGGTTCGGTCACCGACACCGGCCACAGCTCCGCCTGGTGCGACGCGACCGACCCGAGGACCGGCGAGGCCAACGCCCAGCCCGGCTGCGGCGAGGCCGGCGGCGGCTTCGTGCTGTCCCCCTCGGGCAGGCTGAACACCCGGCAGGTCGACGACTTCATCGACCGCAGCCTGCACGAGCAGACGGTCTGGGCGCGCTCCCTCGCCAAGACGTACTACGGCCGGGCCGCCCGGCGGAACTACTGGGTCGGCGGCTCCACCGGCGGCCGGCAGGGCTGGGAGATGGCCCAGAGGTACGGCGACGAGTACGACGGCTTCCTGCTCGGCTACCCGGCGATCAACTGGAACCGGTTCATCATCGGCGAGGCCTGGCCCGCGGTCGTCGTCGACGAACTCCTCGGCCCCGGCGGCCTGGCCCCCGCCAAGAGCGACGCCGCGAACGCCGCCGCCGTCGCCGCCTGCGACCCCGAGGACGGCGTCACCGACGGGGTCGTCGCCGATCCCCGCCGCTGCACCTTCGACGCGCGCGAGGTCGAGGGCCTCACCGCCGCGGAGGCCGAGGCCGTCGACCGCATCTGGGACGGCCCGCGCGACGCCCGCGGCAACCGGCTGTGGGGCGGCATCCCCCGGGGCACCGCCTTCTCGGTCCTGCTGCCCGGCGGGAACACCATGAGCCCGCTGATCGAGACCTACCTCCGCAACTGGCTCAGGCAGGACCCGGCCTACGACTGGCGCGGGAACCTGACCATGGAGAACTTCCCGGAGTTCTTCGAGGCGTCGTACCGCAAGTTCGAGAAGACCGCCGCCACCGACAGCACCGACCTGTCCGAGGTCCGTAAGCGCAACGGCAGGATCCTGTACTACGTGGGGGCCGACGACCCCCTGATCGTGCCGTTCACCTCCTACAACTACCAGCAGCGCCTGTTCGACCGGTACGGCGTCCAGGGCACCCGCTCCTTCGTCCGCACCTTCTACTTCCCGGGCGTCGGCCACACCGAGCCGGACCTCACCGGCACCACCGACGTGCGGTCCCGGCTCCTGGACGCACTGGAGGCGTGGACCGAGCACGGCAGCGCCCCCGAGTCCTTCGGCCAGCGGGACGCCGGCACCGGCACCGCGCGCACGATCTGCGCCTACCCGGACACCGCCGCCGGTCCCGGTGCGGACGCCTCCTGCCGGACGAGGGCGAGCGTGCCGGCCGACCTGGCCGCCGAGTCGGTCACCGTGCTGGAGCGCCCCGAAGGGGCGCGGGGAACTGCGCGACCAGCCACGACGGTGCCGCAGGCTTAGAACAGGCGCTCCCCCAGCAGTAGTGCCCCGATGCCCAGCATTGCTGCGCCCGAGGTGCGGGTCACTGCGCGGGCGGCGCGGGGGCGGGCGGTGAGGAGGGCGCGGGAGAGGGTGCCGACGGCGAGGTAGACGGCGGCGCAGGCGGCCATGTGGAGGGCGCCGAGGACGGCGGTCTGGGCGGCCACGGGGAGGTGGGCGCCCGTCGTGACCAGGAACTGGGGGAGCACCGAGAGGTAGAGCAGCAGCGCCTTCGGGTTCAGGCCGCTGATCGCGGAGCCCCGCCAGAAGCTCTGCGGCCCGGCCGCCTCCTCCTCCGCCTCCTGCGGGACCGCCGGGCGGCACAGCACACCCCAGCCCAGCCACAGCAGGTAGCCGGCGCCGGCCACGGTCAGGGCCGTGAGCAGCCCCGGCGACCGGGCGACCAGGATCGAGAGCCCCGCGACCGCCAGCGCGGTGTGCAGGGCGTACCCGGTGATCAGGCCGGCCACCGCGCGCGGCACCGAGCGGTCGCGCACCCCGGCGGCGATCACGTACGCCCAGTCGGCGCCCGGTACGCACACCAGCAGCAGGTCGACGGCGAGGAAGGAGAGCAGGAGTCCGGTGTCCATGGAAAGGGACATGAGAGTGCGAGAGGCCCGAAAGTGTTCCCGAAATTTGCTCGTGAGTGGCGGTTTCGGGGGAGAATCTTGCTCATGGACGACGTGGACCGGAAAATCCTTGCGGAGCTCCAGCAGGACGGGCGGCTGACCGTGACCGAGCTGGCCGGGCGGGTGCGGCTGAGCGTCTCGCCGTGCCACCGGCGGCTGCGCGAGCTGGAGCGGTCGGGAGCGATCAGCGGGTACCGGGCGGTGGTGGACCCGGTCGCCGTGGGGCTGACCTTCGAGGCGCTGGTCTTCGTGTCCATGCGGCAGGAGGACCGGGACACGGTCGCCGACTTCGAGCGGGCGCTCGCGGAGATCCCCCATGTGCTGGACGCGCAGCGGCTGTTCGGCGAACCCGACTACCTGCTGCGGGTGGCCACCGCCGACCTCGCCGCCTTCCAGCGGCTCTACGACGAGCGGCTCGCGACCCTGCCGGGCGTGCAGCGCCTCACCTCGACGCTGGTGATGAAACACGTGGTGCGGGACCGGCCGTTGCCGGGGTAGGGCGACAGGCGGTGGTTCACCGCTGCGCGTGAACCACCGCCTGCCTGACAGGACCCAGGGCGCGACTACTTCGTGGGCTTCTTCCCGGTCACGCCCAGATGCACCAACAGCGCGAGGTTCGGCTTGAGTTCGGCCTGCTTCACGCCCCAGGTCTGGAAACCCTTCTGGTGCGCGGCGACGGCCGCGAGCATGGCGACCAGCGAACCGGCCACCGCGGCCGGGTTCACGTCCTTGTCGACCCTGCCCTTGGACTGCAACTCCGTGATGGAGTCGGTCAGGGAGTTGTTCACCGAGTTCAGGATCTTCATACGGATCTTGTAGAACCGTTTGTCCCCCTCGGCCGCCCCGAGGTCGACCACGCGCAGGATCGCGTCGTTCCTGCGCCAGAACTCCAGGAAACCGTCGACGAGTTCCTGCGCGGTCGCCCAGCCGGCCTTGCCGACCCAGGAGCGCCCGGCCAGCAGCTCGGTCAACTGGCCGCCCTCGGTGGCCATTTGCTCGGCGATCTCCAGGACGGCGCCCTCGACGTCCGGGAAGTACTGGTAGAAGGTCGCGGGCGAAGTACCCGCCTTCCGGGCGACATCGATGACCTTGACGTCCCGGTAAGGGGAGGAGCTGAGCATCTCGCTGAGGCAGTCGAGCAGCTTCTGCCGGGTCGCCTGCCCACGCCGGCCGGCCACGCGGCCGTCGACGGTACGCACTTGTCCTGTCATGCCGTCAGCTTACCGAGGGGTGATCGGAGCGCGATTCGGCCGACTGCAAATGGGGTGCGCGGGTGTATAGGGGCCGGTGCGGCTGGTCTGCGCGGTGCGGGCCGGGCGGTTACTTTGACGACATGGCCGAAAACAGGGCATCCGGATACGCGGAGGGCGTCCCCTGCTGGGTGGACGTGCAGCTCCCCGACGTCGAGGCGGGCAAGCGGTTCTACGGCGGGCTCTTCGGGTGGACCTTCGAGGACGCCGGGCCCGGCGCGGTGTGGGCCCGCCTCGACGGCGCGGCCGTGGCCCGGCTGGCGCGGAAGCGCGACGGGCGGATGCCCACCGTCTGGACGGTGTACTTCGCGACCCCGGACGCCCGGGACCTCGCCCGCCGGATCGTCGCCGCCGGCGGACAGATCGTCAACGACCCCGTGCCCGTCCGCGACCTCGGCACCGCGGCCCTGGCCGCCGATCCCACGGGCGCCGTCTTCGGCATCTGGCAGGCCGCGGGCCACCCCGGCTTCGGCGTCCGGCACGCCCCCGGCACCTTCGCCTGGGCGCAGCTCTACACCGGCGACGTGGAAGCGGCCAACGCCTTCTACGGCAGCCTCTTCACCGGCGCGCTCTTCGGCTCCGGCGCCGCCCCGGACTTCGGCCGCGCCCCGGTGACCGAGGTGTTCGCGGCCGGGATGCCGGCCCAGTTCGTCGTCCACTTCCGCACCGGGGACGTGGTGGCGGCGGCCGGGGCCGTGCGGCAGCTGGGCGGCCGGGTCCGGACGCCGCCCTTCGAGACGTCGTACGGAAAAGTCGCCGTCGTGACCGACAATCAAGGGGCGTTCTTCGCGCTGCTGGAACGCTGAGGCCGGAAACAGGCGGGCCTCGGCGGACAAATGTCTCACTTTGCCACAGGACACCCCGATTCGTCGCCGGGTTCGCAACCTGTGCCCGGGCCAGGAAGAATCGGGGTGCGTGCCGCCATGGCGGTGCGGTGGTGAGACGCTGCACGGGGTCGCGTACATATGTGGGTGGACGGGGCCCGTACGGGGAGGTGGCAGGCAAGTGGTGGATCAGCTGACGCAGCACGATCCGCGGCGGATCGGGCCGTTCGAGGTGCTGGGACGGCTGGGGGCCGGCGGCATGGGGCTGGTCTATCTGGCGCGCTCGGCGTCCGGCCGGCGCGTGGCGATCAAGACGGTACGGACCGAGCTCGCCGAGGACCAGCTGTTCCGGGTCCGCTTCACCCGCGAGGTGGAGGCGGCCCGCGCGGTCTCCGGCTTCTACACGGCCGCCGTCGTCGACGCCGACCCGCGCGCCGCGGTGCCGTGGCTGGCGACCGCGTACGTGCCCGCACCCTCGCTCGAAGAGATAGTGAACGACTGCGGGCCGCTCCCGGCCCAGGCGGTCCGCTGGCTCGCCGCGGGCGTCGCCGAGGCGCTCCAGTCGATCCACGGCGCCGGACTGGTCCACCGCGACCTCAAGCCGTCCAACGTCCTCGTCGTCGAGGACGGCCCCCGGGTCATCGACTTCGGCATCGCCTCCGGTGTCTCGAACACCCGGCTGACCATGACCAACGTCGCGGTCGGCACGCCCGCCTACATGTCCCCCGAGCAGGCCAAGGACTCCCGCAGCGTCACCGGCGCGAGCGACGTCTTCTCCCTCGGCTCCATGCTGGTCTTCGCCGCCACCGGCCACCCGCCCTTCCACGGCGCCAACCCGGTCGAGACCGTCTTCATGCTGCTCCGCGAGGGCCCGGACCTGGAGGGTCTCCCGGACGAGCTGCGCCCGCTCATCGAGTCCTGCATGCAGATGGAGGCCGCGGGCCGCCCCAACCCGGCCGACCTCCAGGCCCAGCTCGCCCCCCACCTGTTCGGCTCCGGCTCCGACGACAGCGGTACGGCGTCCGCCTGGCTGCCCGAGAAGGCGGTCGGGCTGATCGAGTCCCGCCGCGGTGGCCGCCCCGCCGTCAAACCCTCCGCGAGCCCCTCCGGCGGGCGCAGCGCGGGCCGCCTCGCGATGCCCCCGCCGCCCTCCTACGACCCCGTGGTCCCCGCCCCCGTCCCGGTGGGCGCTCCCGACACCGGTCCGGTCCGCCTCGCCGGCGCCCCGGTGCCGATCGGCCCGGGACCGCGCGTCGCCGACGCCCGTGCCGCCGCCGTGAAGGCACCTCCGCCCGAGGCCGGCCTGGTGGCCAGCTGGTCCCGCCCGCACCCCGGCGTCAACGGCGCCGACCCCGCCGCACCGCCGGTGCCCGCCCTGCCCCCGGAGACGGCCTCCGGCTGGCGGCCCTGGCGGTTCCGGATGTCCAACGACGTCTGGGGCACCCCGTCCGTCGACGGCGACCTCGTCTACGTCACCTCCTTCGAGGTGCACGCCCTCGACGTGGCCACCGGCCGCCGCCGCTTCAAGACGCGGGACGTCGCCTGGTCCATGGCGGTCGCCGACGGCCGGATCCACGCCTCCGACGGCCCCACCCTGTTCGCCCTGGAGGCCCGCGAGGGCGGCGACCTGTGGCGGCTGTCCACCGACGCCTGGGTGTACTCCCTCAGGGCCGACCGCGGCACCCTCGTCACCGGCACCCGGGGCGGCGGCGTCCAGGGCTGGGAGGCCTCCACCGGGCAGAAGCTCTGGGAGCTGGCCGGCGCCCAGACCGACTTCGAGGCCCCCGAGTCCGGGCCCTCCCTGCACGACGGCACGGTCTACGTCTGGCAGGACGCGCGCCTGCGGGCCCTCGACGCCCGTACCGGCGACGAACGCTGGTCCTACCCCATCGGCGACGCGGCCTCCTGCGGCGGCGTCCCGGTCCGCCTCACCCACGCCGACGACGGCTTCGTGTACGCCTCCGCGGGCACCCGGGTCATCGCCCTCGACACCGCGAGCGGCCGGGTCCGCTGGCACTTCGAGGCGCCGGCCGTCTTCCTCTCCCCGCCCGCCTACGTGACCGGCCCCGCCGTCACCGGCGGCGGCATCTACCTCGCCGACTACCTCGGCACCGTCTACGCCCTCGACGCCACCGACGGCCGCGACCGCTGGCGCATCGCGACGGAGGCCCGCGCGTCCATCGAGCCGGTCCTGGTCGCCGCGGGCCACGTGCACGTCGGCAGCGGCAAGGGGCTGTACACGCTGGACGCGGTCACCGGCACCCCCAAGTGGCGCTTCCAGGCGGGCGGCGACGTGGTGGGCGCCCCGGCGGTGGCCGAGGGCCGCATCCACTTCGGGTCGACGGACCACCTGCTGTACACGCTGAAGGCCGACGACGGCCGGCTGCGGTGGAAGCTGGCCACCGGCGGGGAGATCACCGGGTCGCCGGTGGTGCGGGACGGGGTGGTGTACGCGTGCAGCAAGGACCGGTGCGTGTACGCACTGGACGCGGAGAAGGGAACGGGGACGGCGCGCACCCCGTGAGCGCCGGGACCGCCTGACGGGCGGCTGCGGGTGCGCCGTGGCTTGTCGCGCAGTTCCCCGCGCCCCTGAAGGGGCGCACTGCAACGCCCCTTTCTTTTTCTTTCAGGGGCGCGGGGAACTGCGCGAACGGCCCCCACGCACCCGCAGCCGCCCGCGGTCTCAGCGGATGTGCGCCGCCGTGCGTGTGCGGTTGCCGAAGAGTTCTGCCTGGCGCTCGTCCGGCAGGTTGCCCAGGGTGATCAGGTGCGGGGCCTCGGCCCAGCCCCGTTCGCGGTCGGCCCCCTTCGCCGCCCACAGCGCCCGCACGCTCCCCTGCACCCCCTCCGTCGGATACCCGGCGATGACGGTCGCGCACCGCACGGCCGCCGCCAACGCCTCCCCGGCGGGGGTCACTTCGGACACCAGCCCCACCTCGTACGCCCGCCGCGCGGAGACCCGCTCGGCGTTGCCCATGAGGACCATCCGGGCCACCTCCCCGTACGGCATCCGCTGTGCCATCAGCACCGACTCGTAGGCGCTGACCATGCCGTAGGAGGTGTGCGGGTCGAAGAAGGCGGCGGTCTCGTCGGCGACGACGAAGTCGCACTCGCCGAGGAGGTAGAAGGCGCCTCCGCAGGCCATCCCGGCCACCGCCGCGATCACCGGCTTCCACAGGTCGTTCGCCTTCGGCCCGACGGCGATCAGCGGATCGTCCTGGCTGTACGGCGAGGACGGCTGCGGCACGACGGCGTCCCGGTCGAGCCCGGTGCTGAAGGCGCGCCCGCCGGCCCCGGTGAGCACGACGGCCCGTACCGCGTCGTCGAAGCGCAACGCCCGCCAGGCGGCCGAGAGTTCGCCGGCCGTCGCGAGGTCGAGGGCGTTCAGCCGCTCGGGCCGGTCGAGGGTGACGACGGCGACCCCGCTCTCCTTGTCCACCTCCAGCCGCAGGCTCACGGCCGCTCCAGGACCCACTGCGGCAGCCCGTCCGCGAAGACCGCCTGCACCCGGGCGCCGATCCGGATCCGGTCCGGGGGCAGGGAGTCGAGAGGCGCCCCGGCCCCGGTCACCACGTTGCCCACCAGCCGTACCCGGGGCGCGTCGTCGAGTTCCACGACCACCACGTTGTACGGCGCCAGGGCCGCGTACTCGGGGAGCAGCGGCGGGTGCGGGACGACGTACGACCAGATCCGGCCCCGCCCGCTCGTGGGCCGCCACTCGCTCGCGAAGGACTGGCAGTGCGGGCAGCAGGGGCGGGGCGGGAAGCGGGGCTCGCCGCAGTCGGCGCAGGCCTGGACGCGGAGTTCGCCGCGGGCCGCGTACTCCCAGAAGGGGGCGCCGTCGGTGTCGGTGACCGGTCGCAGCATCTCAGCTCCGGTTGGTGAGGAGGAGGGCGGAGGTCGGGACGCCCTCGCCGGCGGTGACCAGGCAGGTGGCGGCGCCCGGCACCTGGGCGGTGCTGGTCCCGCGCAGTTGCTTGACGCCTTCGGTGATGAGGTTGAACCCGTGGACGTAGGCCTCGCTGAGCCCGCCGCCGCCGGTGTTGACGGGCAGCCGCCCGCCGATCTCCAGGGCGCCGCCCTCGGTGAACACCCCGCCCTCCCCCCGCCCGCAGAAGCCGTAGCCCTCCAGGGAGAGCGGGATCAGGGCGGTGAACGCGTCGTAGATCTGGGCGACGTCGACGTCGTCGGGGGTGAGGTCGGCGTGCTTCCACAGGTGGCGGGCGGCGCTCCAGGCGGGGCCGGTGAGGGGGTCGTCGTTCCAGTAGTTGACCATGCCGTGGTGCTGGGCGGGCAGGCCCTGGGCGGCCGAGTGGACGTAGACGGGCCGTTGCCGGCAGTCCCGGGCCCGCTCCCTGCCGACCACCACGCAGGCCAGCGCCCCGTCCGTCTCCAGGCAGTTGTCGTAGAGGCAGAGGGGCTCGCTGATCCACCGGGAGGTCATGTACATCTCGCGGGTGAGGGGCCGGTCGTACATCACGGCGGCGGGGTTCTGGTTGGCGCGGTTGCGGCAGGCGAGGGCGACGTTGAACAGGTGGTCGCGGGTCGCGCCGTACTCGTGCATGTAGCGGCGGGTGAGCATGGCTATCTCGTCGGCGGGCCGGAGCAGGCCGAAGGGGCGGGTCCACTGGGCGGGGGTGGGGAGCTGGACGGCGGTGTTGGTCCAGGGGCGGGGGCCCGAGCCGCGTTTCCTGGACCGCCAGGCGACCCCGACCGTGGCCTGGCCGCTCGCGATCGCGGCGGCGAGGTGGGCGACCGTGGCGCAGGAGCCGCCCCCGCCGTACCCCACCTTGCTGAAGAAGGTCAGGTCGCCGAGGCCGACCGCCTTGGCCAGCTCCACCTCGTCGGTCTCCTCCATGGTGAAGGAGGCGAGCGCGTCGACCTCGCCGGGTGCGATGCCGGCGTCGTCGAGGGCGGCGATGACGGCCCGGCAGGCGAGGGTCCTCTCGTCCTCGTCGAGCCGTTTGGCGAAGGGGGTCTGCCCGATCCCGACGACGGCGGTGGCGTCCTTGATGCCACTGACGCCATGGAGACCTCTGCGATCGGTCATGGTGCCCGCACCTCCACGGCTCTCGCGGCTTGCTGACAGGTCGTCAGGCTACAGCTAATCTGACGGTCAGTCAGCTATGCGTCAGGGGAGGCCGGTTGTGCGCGGCGACATGGAGTGGGGGACCGTTCCGGGCCTGGTGCGGTCGGCGGCGGAGCGGTACGCGGACGTCGAGGCGGTGGTGGACGGCCGGACCCGGATCACGTACGCCGAACTGGGCGCCCGGGTGGAACGGGCGGCGGCGGCCTGCCTGGCCGCCGGCGTCGAGGCGGGCGACCGCGTCGGCATCTGGGCCCCCAACTCCCTGGACTGGATCGTCGCGGCGCTCGGCGCGGTGTCGGCGGGCGGGGTGCTGGTCCCGCTGAACACCCGCTTCAAGGGCGCGGAGGCGGCGGACGTGCTGCACAGGAGCGGGGCCCGGCTGCTCTTCGTGACCGGGACCTTCCTGGGCACCTCGTACGTGGCCTCGCTGCGCAGGGCGGCGGGGGAGGGGGACGGGAGCGGCCCGCTGCCGGGGCTGCCGGCCCTGCGGGAGGTGGTGGTGCTCTCGGAGGACGCCCCCGTCGGCTTCCGCACCTGGAAGGACTTCCTGGCGGCCGGGGAGGGCGTCGGAGCCGCCGAAGTCACTTGCCGGTCGGCGGAGTTGGACGGCTCCCGGCTCTCCGACATCATCTTCACCTCGGGCACGACGGGCCGCCCCAAGGGCGCGATGATCACCCACGCGCAGACCCTGCGGGCGTACGAGATCTGGGCCGACCTGGCGGGCCTGCGCACCGGCGACCGCTACCTGATCGTCAACCCCTTCTTCCACACCTTCGGCTACAAGGCCGGGGTGATCGCGTGTCTGATGCGCGGCGCGACGATGATCCCGCAGCCGGTGTTCAACGTGGCGACGGTGCTGGCGAACGTGGCCGCGGAGCGGGTGTCGGTCCTCCCGGGCCCGCCGACCCTCCACCAGTCGCTCCTCGACCACCCGGCCCGCGACGCGCACGACCTCTCGGCGTTGCGGCTGGTGGTGACGGGCGCGGCCGTCGTCCCCCTGCTCCTCGTCGAGCGCCTGCGCGGCGAACTCGGCGTGCAGACGGTCCTGACCGCCTACGGCCTCTCCGAGGCGAGCGGGATCGTCACCATGTGCCGCCGGGGCGACGACCCGACGGTGATCGCGTCGACGTCGGGGCGGGCGATCCCCGGCACCGAGGTGCGGGTGGACGAGTCCGGCGAGGTCCTGGTCCGCGGCTTCCACGTCATGCGCGGCTACTTCGAGGACCCGGCCGCGACCGCCGAGACGCTCACGGCGGACGGCTGGCTGCGCACCGGCGACGTCGGCGTCCTGGACCCGGCGGGCAACCTCCGCATCACCGACCGCCTCAAGGACATGTTCATCGTCGGCGGCTTCAACGCCTACCCGGCGGAGATAGAGCAACTGCTGGGCCTGCACCCGGAGGTGGCCGACGTCGCCGTCGTAGGCGTCCCGGACGCCCGCCTCGGCGAGGTCGGCAGGGCGTTCGTGGTACGGCGGCAGGGAGCGGTGCTGACCGCCGACGACCTGATCGCCTGGGCCCGCCGCGAGATGGCCAACTACAAGGTGCCGCGCACGGTCGAGTTCGTCGCGGAGCTGCCGCGGAACGCGAGCGGGAAGGTGGTGAAGGGGGAGTTGCGGGCCGGTTAGACGGGCCGGGTGCGGGTGCGGGTGCGGGTGCGGGTGCCGGTGCGGGCGGCGACGGCCTGCGGGCTGTGCCGGGGTGCTCTGACCGGGGTGAGGACCATGGTGTCGTCGTCCGTCAGCACGGTGCGCCGACGCCGCCAACCTCCGGGCGCCTCGGCCATCACCACCCCCAGCACCAGCCAGAACAGCATGCTGATCCGGTCCAGGTTGGCCGGGTCGTCCAGCATGCCGGCGAGGAAGAAGCCGGTCAGCGAGGCGAGTCCGAACGTGCCGAGCACGGACTTGGCGCGGGCGGCCCGGCCCGCGCTCGCCCACGCGACGACGGTCACCGCGAGGACGGCCAGCAGCCCGAGGGGACCGGTCTCCACCAGCCAGTTGAGCCACAGGTTGTGGGCGTGCACGAACACCCGGTCCCCGGGGGCCGCGGCGGATATCGCCTCGCCGGACCGCCCGAGCCCCACCCCCAGCGGGTTGCGCCGGGCCACCTGGAGCGCGGCCCGCCAGGCCTGCCCGCGCACGCCCAGCGAGTCCCCGGCCCTCGACACCGTCCAGACGACCCCGGCCGCGCCGAGCAGGCCCAGCCCGCCCGCCACCGCGTACAGCCGCCGCTGCGCCCGGTCGGCGAGCCGGGGCGCCAGCCAGTAGGCGACGCCGAGGACGAGGAGCCCGGCGGCTCCCGCGACGTACCCGGCGCGGGAGAAGGTGGTGACCAGCGCCCCGTACCCGATGACGACCATGACGACGATCGCCGTCCGGGCCGTGCGCTCGTCCACCGACACGGCGGCCAGCAGCGCGAACGGCAGCAGCAGCACCAGGCAGGCGCCGAGCAGGTTGGGGTTGGCGAAGGTGCCGGTGGCCCGGATGAGCACGTCACCGCCGCCCGCGTCGCACGCGACGTCGGTGAGCAGGCCGGTGCGGCAGAAGCCGGTCGGGGTGGCGTTGGTGACCTGCGCGAAGGCGCTGGTGCTCGCGGCGGTCGCTCCGGCGAGGGCGAGCAGCCCGAGCGCCCGCCAGGACTCGGGCTGGGTGCGACGCAGGCCGACGACGAGGTAGTACGTCGCGACGACGGTCAGCAGCCCGCGCAGCGGGGCGGTCGGATGCCCGCCGCCGTACGTCGCCGCCACGGACGCGGCGAGCAGCAGGGCGACGGGCAGGTCGAGCCGGGTGCGGAAGTCCCGGAGCCGGGCCCCTCCCGCGAGCAGCGCCGACAGCCCGAGGGCCAGGGTGAGGCGGGTCGGCGTGAGGACGCCGGCGATCGGGTCGTCGGGGAAGAAGTCGGTGGCCGAGTCGAGCAGCAGCACGGCGAGCGCGCCGAGCGGCACGAACCGAACGGCCTTGACGACCACGGCGGGTGCGTTCCGGTCGGAAGCCATGACACCCGAGCGTGGCCGCCGGCCACGACGCGCGGGTGGCGCGGGGACGAACGGGACGAAGCCCCTGCGCGGACGCTGTGCGGTCCCCCAGCACACCTCAGCCGCGACGACTCCCCCTCGGTGCCGCCGCGGCCGGTGTATCCCCCGGGACCAGGTTCAGCTCGCGGCCTCTGTGGTGGCGTGGTTCTCCAGCAGCGCCTTCTCCGCGCCGGTCGCGTGGTTCTCCAGCACCACCACGGCGTCGGCGTCGGCGGTGGCACCCTCCAGGACCGCCTTCTCCGCGCCCGTCGCGTGGTTCTCCAGCACCACCGCCGACTCGATGTCGGTCGCGTGGTTCTCGTCGGGCGTGGCGACCGGCTGGCTCGTGTTCTCGTCGCTCATCGGCTGTGCTCCTCTGCGTGAAGTCGGCAAGGCCTGTCCGGCAGCTCCCCCGGGTGCCGCCGGACAGGCGCGGCGGCCGTCACCCTAATGGGTGGGCCTGCCGTGTCGACCCGCCTGCCCCCCGAAGCGCCGGATCGATACGTCGAGGATGCCGGGCGGCGATAAACGAACGATGAACGCTCGGCGGTGCTGGTCAGGAGGCCGTCGTCGGCGCGAGAAGGGTGCGTACTTCCTCGGCCTCGTGGGCGCCCAGCCGTTCGAACACCGCGAGGGCCTCATGCCAGCAGGCGCGGGCCCGGTCCGAATGCCCGATGTCATGCAGACTGCGGCCCAGGACGGTCAGCACGTTCGCGTGCCGCCACTCGCCACCGATGCCGCGCAGCAGGGACAGGGACTGCTCCGCCATCGTGGCGGCCTGGGCGGGGCGGTGCGCCCACAGATGCACCTCTGCCATACGGAAGATGGCCATGCCCTCCCAGAGCCGCTGGCGGCTCTCCCGGAAGACGCTCAGGGCGTCGTCCAGGCAGCTCAGGGCCTCGTCCGTCTGCCCGGACTGGGTCAGGGCGAGTCCCAGGGCGTAGCGGGCGTTCGCGCCTCTGAGGGAGTGCCCCAGAGCGTCGTAGATCGCCACTCCCTGACCGGCCAACCGCACCGCGTCGGCGACGTGGCCGGTGGCCAGCTGGATGCGGGACATGTTGCACAGGGCGCTGGCCTCGCCCGGCCGGTTGCCGTCGGCGCGGTAGTTGGCGATGGCCTCGCGCAGATGCGCCTCGCCGTCGTGGTGGCGGCCTTGGTAGAGGGCGATGATCCCCCGGTCGTTGGGTGTCACGCCGCTCGGCAGCGGATCCCCGGTCACCTTGGCCAACTCCATGGCCTGTGCGGCCTCCTCGTCGGCCAGGTCGAAGCGGCCGGCGACGATGTGGACGTTGGTGATCGCCATCCGGGCCCGCCCCTCGGCCAGCGGGTCGGCCTGCGCCCGGGCGGCGTCGCGGGCCGCCGTGGCCGCGACCTCGTACTCGCGTGCGTTGGCCCCCGACTCGGCGAGGTCCTTGGCGGCCCACAGCAGGTCGATCGCGGCGCGCAGCCTTCCGCCGCGCACCGACTGCCGGGCAAAGGCCAGCAGACAGTCGGCCTCCGAGTACAGCCAGTCCAGCGCCTCGCGGTGGCCGGCGAACGACAGCCCGGGGTATCCGGTGGATTCCAGGTGCTCCACGGTCCGGTCCCCCGGCCGCTCGATCGCGTACACGCCCGCCGCCGTCGCCAGGTAGAAGTCCAGCAGGCGGGACATGGCCGCCTCGCGTCCGCTGGGGGGCTGTTCGTCGCGTTCCGCGCACGCACGCGCGTAGAGCCGTACGAGGTCGTGGAAGCGGTAGCGGCCGGGGGCCGCCGATTCGAGGAGGGACGTGTCCACGAGGGTCTCCAGGAGATCCTCGGTCCTGTCCTGCGGGAGGTCCAGGACGGCTGCCGCGGCGGCCAGGGACATGTCCGGCCCGTCCGCGAGCCCCAGCAGCCGGAACGCACGGGCCTGGGCCGGCTCCAGCTGGCCGTAGCCCAGCTCGAAGGTGGCCTTCACGGCCAGGTCGCCGGCCTGCAGCTCGTCCAGCCGTCGCCGCTCGTCCGCGAGCTTCGCCGCGAGCACGGAGACCGTCCAGGTGCGGCGGGCCGCGAGACGGGACGCGGCGATGCGGATGGCGAGCGGGAGGAAGCCGCAGGCCGCCACCACGTCGAGGGCCGCCTCCCGCTCCGAGGCCACCCGCTCCACGCCCACGATCTTCGTGAACAGCTGCAACGCCTCGTCGGGCGACATCACGTCCAGGTCCACCAGGTGCGCGCCCGCCAGGTCCACCATCCGAACCCGGGCGGTGACCAGGGCCGCGCAGCCCTCCGTGCCGGGGAGCAGGGGGCGTACCTGGGCTGCGTCCTTGGCGTTGTCGAGGAGGACGAGGACCCGGCGCCCGTCGAGGACCGAGCGGTACAGCGCCGAACGCTCCTCCAGGGAGTCGGGGATGGCGGACTCCGGGGTGCCCAGGGCGCGCAGGAAGGAACCGAGGACCGTCTCCGGCTCCGCGGCGCGGGGGCCGGCCCCCTGCAGGTCGACGTAGAGCTGGCCGTCCGGGAACGCGGACCGGGCCTGGTGGGCGACGTGCACGGCGAGGGTGGTCTTGCCGACGCCCCCGATGCCCGCCAGCGCCGATACGGCCATCACCCGGCCCTCGGCCGACGCCAGCACCTCGCTCAGCTCGGTGACGAAGGCGGCGCGTCCGGTGAAGTCGCGCACGGTGGCGGGAAGTTGGGCGGGCCGGACCGGGACGGCGGCGGGTTCCGCGGCCGGCGTCGAGGGCTCCGCCAGGGCCGGGTCGGCCTGGAGGATGCGCTGCTGCAGTTCGCGCAGGCCGGAGCGCGGGTCGACGCCCAGCTCCTCGGCCAGCAGGCGGCGGGTGTCGGCGTACACCGCGAGGGCCTCCGCCTGACGGCCGCTGCGGTACAGGGCGAGCATGAGGAGTTCGCGGAAGCGCTCGCGCAGCGGGTGGGCCGCGGTGAGCGCCGTCAGCTCGGAGACCGCCTCCGCGTGGCAGCCCTGCTCCAGGTCCATGTCCAGCCGGTTCTCCAGGAGTTGCAGCCGCAGCTCCTCCAGGCGGACCCGCTGGGTCTCCGCGTACGGCCCCGGCACCCCGGCCAGCGGCTCGCCGTCCCACTGGCCGAGCGCCCGGCCGAGCGCCTCCCGTGCCTGGTGCAGGTCCCCGGCGCTCCTCGCCTTCTCCGCCGCCGCCGCAAGATCCTGCGCGACCGCCAGGTCCAGCGCCCCCTCGCCCAGCCCGCGCACCGCGTACCCGCCGGACTCGCTGACCAGGACCCCCGGGTCCAGGACCTTGCGCAGCCGGGACGCGTAGGTGCGCACCGCCGCCAGCGCCTGCGACGGCGGCTCGGGGCCCCACAGGGCGTCGATCAGCTCGGCCGCGGTCGCCGTCCGGCCCTCGCGCAGCAACAGGGCGGCGAGCAGCGCGCGTTGCTGCGGGGAGCCGGTGCTGAGGGGTTCCTCGGCGCGCCAGGCGCGCACCGGACCGAGCACGCTGAAGCGCAGCACCGCCGCCTCCGCCGAGGAGGAGGGGCGCCGCTGCTCCGGCACCCGCGGTCCACCGTCCATGCCCGTCCCCCTAGACATCCCGCTTCACCCCGTCAGTCTGCCTTGTCCGGGCGGGCCGCGTCAGCCTGGGGAGACACCGATCACAGGGCGACACGCGGTGGTCCACACAGTCTTCACACGGCGGCACCCCCGTCAGCAGGGCGGACGTCAGGCGGAACGATTCCGCGGACAGGCCGGCGTCCGGCGCACCGGTTTCGGCGAAGGCGCACCCGGAGTGCGCCCGCCCCGTCCCGCACCGCCTGACGATACGTCATGCCATAGCTGACGGTTCGTCAGATCGGCGCTACCGTGAGCGCCATGGACACCCAGGACGGCACCTTCCCGCTGATCATCTCCGTCGACGACCACACCGTGGAGCCGCCGGACGTCTGGCAGTCCCGCCTCCCGAAGAAGTACCTGGACACCGGGCCACGCATCGTCCGGGCCCCGCTCAGGGAGATGAGCTTCCTCGGCGGCCGGTTCAAGCCGGTCATGGGCAGGCCGGGCGAGGACGGTCCCGTCGGCGACTGGTGGATCTACGAGGACCTGCACCGCCCCCTCACCCGCCTCGACACCGCCGTCGGCTACTCCCGCGACGAGATCAAGCTCGAAGTGATCACGTACGAGCAGATGCGGGCGGGCTCGTACGACGTGCCGCAGCGGCTCGCCGACATGGACGTCAACCACGTCCAGTCCGCGCTCTGCTTCCCGACCTTCCCGCGCTTCTGCGGGCAGACCTTCACCGAGGCCAAGGACCGCGAACTGGCCCTGCTCTGCGTCCGGGCCTACAACGACTGGATGGTGGAGGAGTGGTGCGGGCCGCTCGCCCAGGGCCGTCAGATACCCCTCGCCCTCATCCCGCTGTGGGACGCCGAGCTGGCCGCCGCCGAGGTCCGCCGCAACGCGGCCCGCGGCGTCCGCGCCGTCGCCTTCTCCGAGATACCCCCGCACCTGGGCCTGCCCTCCGTCCACACGGACGCCTGGGACCCCTTCCTCGCCGCCTGCGACGAGACCGGCACGGTCGTCGCCATGCACATCGGCTCCAGCAGCAGGATGCCCTCCACCTCCGCCGACGCCCCGCCCGCCGTGGGCTCCACCATCACCTTCGCCAACTGCTGCTTCTCGATGGTCGACTGGCTGATGAGCGGCAAGTTCGAGCGCTTCCCGAACCTGAAGGTGATGTACGCGGAGGGCCAGATCGGCTGGATCCCCTACATCCTGGAGCGCGCCGACGTCGTCTGGGAGGAGAACCGTGCCTGGGGCGGCGTCGCCGACAAGGTCACCCGCCCGCCCTCCGAACTCTTCGCCGGGCACGTCTACGGCTGCTTCTTCGACGACGCCTTCGGCCTGCGGAACCTCGACGCGATCGGCATCGGCAACGTCCTCTACGAGACCGACTACCCGCACTCCGACTCCACCTGGCCGAAGTCCCGTGAGGTCGGCGAGTCCCAGATGGGCCACCTCGCCCCGGACGCGGTCGAGCGGATCGTCCGCGGGAACGCGATCGAACTGCTGGGCCTGACCGCCGACGGCCTGTGGGGCGGCGGACCGCGGTGAGCACCGGCTACGGCATCCAGCTCCCCGTCCAGTCCCAGTCCACCCTTTTCGCCGAGGGCTGGGAGGCGGGTGCGGGAGCCGCTGACCTGGTCGAGATCGCGCGGGCCGTCGACCGTGCCGGCTTCGCCTACCTCGCCGTCTGCGACCACGTGGCGATCCCGCACCGGCTGGCCGGGGCCATGAGCACGGTCTGGTACGACCCGGTGGCCACCCTCGCCCACCTGGCCGCCGTGACCGAACGGGTACGGCTGCTCAGCCACGTCGCCGTCGTCGGGCTGCGGCACCCTCTCCTGTCCGCCAAGCAGTACGCGACCCTCGACCACCTCTCCGGCGGCCGGCTGATCCTCGGCGTCGGCGCGGGGCACGTGCGGGAGGAGTTCGAGGTGCTGGGGGTGGACTTCGGGCAGCGGGGGGCGGTCCTCGACGAGGCGATCGACGCGCTGCGGGCGGCTCTGGGGGCGGACGAGTTCCCCTCCCACCACGGGAAGTTCTACGACTTCGAGGGGCTCGGGCAGCGGCCCCGGCCCGCGCAGGAGCGGGTGCCGGTGTGGGTCGGCGGATCGTCGCCGGCCGCCGTCCGGCGGGCCGCGCTCAAGGGCGACGGCTGGCTGCCCCAGGGCGACCCCAGGGACCGGCTCCCGGCACAGATCGAGCGGCTGCGGCGGCTGCGCGCCGAGGCGGGCGTCGACGAGCCGATCACCGTCGGCGCGATCACCGAACCGCTGTACGTCGGCACACCGGAGTGGGAGGTCGGCCGCCGCACCCTCCGCGGCGCCCCGGACGTCCTCGCCGAGTCGCTGCGCGCGTACGGCGCGATGGGCGCGCACCAGATCCAGGTCCGGTTCCGCAGCCGGAACCGGACCGAACTCATCGACCAGATAGAGGCGTTCGGGGCGGATGTCGCGCCCCTTCTCACCTGAGGGAGGCACCGGCATGGGCAAGCTGGACGGACGGGTCGTCATCGTCACCGGGGCGGCACGCGGGCAGGGGGAGCAGGAGGCGCGGCTGTTCAGGGAGGAGGGTGCGCGGGTCGTCGTGGCGGATGTGCTGGACGATCTCGGCGAGGCGCTCGCCAAGGAGATCGGGGCGGCCTACGTCCACCTGGACGTGGGCGTGGAGGCGGAGTGGCAGGCCGCCGTCGCCGCCGCGAAGCAGGCGTACGGCCGGCTCGACGGGCTGGTGAACAACGCCGGCATCCTGCGCTTCAACGCGCTCGTGGACACGCCTCTCGAAGAGTTCATGCAGGTCGTGCAGGTCAACCAGGTCGGCTGCTTCCTGGGCATGAAGACGGTCGCGCCCGAGCTGGACGACGGGGGGACCATCGTCAACACGGCGTCCTACACGGCGCTGACCGGGATGGCGGCGGTGGGGACGTACGCCGCGACCAAGCACGCGGTGCTCGGGCTCACCCGGGTCGCCGCGCTGGAGCTCGCCGCCCGGCGGATACGCGTCAACGCGATCTGCCCCGGCGCCATCGACACCGCGATGTCCAACCCGGCGCGGCTCGACCCGGCCGCCGACCCGGCGGAGATGAGCCGTGCGCTGGACGAGCTGTACCGCAAGCTCGTGCCGCTGGGCCGGATCGGGCGGGCGGAGGAGGTGGCCAGGCTGGCGCTCTTCCTGACCTCGGACGACTCGTCGTACATCACCGGGCAGCCGTTCGTGATCGACGGGGGATGGCTGGCGGGGGTCAGTGTCATCTGACGGGTCGTCAGCTATTGACCTTTCTGACGCAACGTCAGAAAGTCGTAGGACTCAGTAGGGCTCATGGGAACCACCTGGACTTGGGACGGTGAACCGCTTTGGAATTCGGGCTCTTTGTACAGGGATACGTGGGCAAGCGAGCCGAGACCGACCCGCTGGCCGAGCACAAGGCACTGATGGAGGAGACCGAGTACGTCATCCAGGCGGACCAGTCGGGCTTCAAGTACGCCTGGGCCTCCGAGCACCACTTCCTCGACGAGTACTCCCACCTGTCCGCCAACGACGTGTACCTGGGGTATCTGGCGCACGCGACCGAGCGGATCCACCTGGGCTCCGGGATCTTCAACCCGCTCGCCCAGGTCAACCACCCCGTGAAGGTCGCCGAGAAGGTCGCCATGCTCGACCATCTCACCGGCAACCGCTTCGAGTTCGGCAGCGGGCGCGGCGCCGGCTCGCACGAGATCCTCGGGTTCATCCCTGGTGTGACCGACATGAACTACACCAAGGAGATCTGGGAGGAGACCATCGCCGAGTTCCCCAAGATGTGGCTCCAGGACGAGTACGTCGGCTTCCAGGGCAAGCACTGGCAGCTGCCGCCGAGGAAGGTGCTGCCGAAGCCGTACGGCAAGTCGCACCCGGCGATGTGGTACGCGGCCGGGTCGCCGCCGTCGTACGCCATGGCGGCGAAGAAGGGGCTGGGGGTGCTCGGGTTCAGCATCCAGAAGGTCTCCGACATGGAGTGGGTGCTTGAGCAGTACAAGACGGCGATCGTGAACGCCGAGCCGGTCGGGGACTTCGTCAACGACAACGTGATGGTGACGACGACGGCGATCTGCGCGCCGACCCACGACGAGGCGATCCGGATCGCGGCGAGCGGCGGGCTGCACTATCTGCCCTCCCTGGTGTTCCGGTACCACGACACCTTCCCGCGGCCCGAGGGGTTCCCGGTGTGGCCGGAGACGCTGCCGGAGTACACCCCCGAGTTCGTCGAACTCCTCGTGGAAGAAGAGCTGTTGATCTGCGGGGACCCGGACGAGGTGCTGCGGCAGTGCAAGCGGTGGGAGCAGGCCGGGGCGGACCAGCTGAGCTTCGGGCTGCCGGTGGGGGTGCCGAAGGAGGAGACGCTGCAGACGATCCGGTTGATCGGGGAGCACGTGATTCCGAAGATCGACACGGATCCCGTTCACCGGACGACGCGGTTCCGGGGTGCCGCGTAGTCGCCGTTGCGGGGTGCGGGTGCGTTGTGGCTGGTCGCGCAGTTCCCCGCGCCCCTAGGTAAGCAGTCCGGCCGCACACCAAGAGGTGAGCCCAATGCTCGATCACGTCATCAAGGGGGCCTCGGTCGTCGACGGGACCGGCGCACCCGCCTTCACCGCCGACGTCGGTGTCCGTGACGGTCGTATCGCCGTCATCGGTACCGTCACCGAGGAATGCCGGACCAGCGAGGACGCCACGGGGCTCGTCCTCGCGCCCGGGTTCGTCGATCCGCACACGCACTACGACGCGCAGCTCTTCTGGGACCCGTACGCGGTCCCTTCGCTGAACCACGGCGTCACGACCGTCGCCGCCGGGAACTGCGGGTTCACCCTCGCGCCCCTGAACCCGGGACGCCCCGCCGACGCCGACTACACCCGCCGCATGATGTCCAAGGTCGAGGGCATGTCGCTGGTCGCGCTGGAGGAAGGGGCGCCCTGGAGCTGGAACTCGTTCGGGGAGTACCTGGACGCGCTCGAAGGGCGGATCGCCGTCAACGCCGGGTTCATGGTGGGGCACTGCGCGCTGCGCCGGTACGTGATGGGGGCGGACGCGGTCGGCGGGCAGCCGAGTGAGCAGCAACTGGGCGAGATCGTACGGCTGTTGCACGAGGCCATGGACGCGGGGGCGTGGGGGTTCTCCACCACCCAGTCCAGCACCCACTCCGACGGGGACGGACAGCCGGTCGCCTCCCGGCACGCGCTGCCCGCCGAACTGCTCGCCATGTCCAGGGCCGTCGGGGAGCACGAGGGCACGCAGATCGAGGCGATCGTCGCCGGGTGCCTCGACCAGTTCAGCGACGCCGAGATCGAACTGTTCGCCGAGATGAGCGCGGCGGCCGGGCGGCCCCTGAACTGGAACGTGCTGACCGTCGACGCCGCCGTGCCCGAGCGGGTGCCGCGGCAGCTCCAGGCCAGTGAACGGGCCCGGAAGGCGGGCGGCAGGGTGGTGGCGCTGACCATGCCGATCCTCACGCCCATGAACATGTCGCTCGGCACCTTCTGCGCGCTGAACCTGATCCCCGGGTGGGGGCCGATCCTCGGGCTGCCGGTCCCGGAGCGCATCGAGAAGCTGCGCGACCCGGACGTACGGGCCGAGATGCTGGCGCGCGCCCAGTCCAAGGAGGCCGGGGTCTTCCGGCGGCTGGCGAACTTCGGGCGGTACGTCATCGGGGACACGTACAGCGAGGCGAACGCCGGGCTGTCGGGCCGGGTGGTGCGTGACATAGCGCAGGAGCGGGGCCAGGAACCCTTCCACACCCTGGTCGAGATCTGCGCCGCCGACGGACTCCGCACCGTGCTGTGGCCGATGCCCACGGACAACGACCCCGCCTCCTGGGCGCTGCGCGCCGAGACCTGGCAGCACGAGGACGTGCTGCTCGGCGGGTCGGACGCGGGGGCGCATCTGGACCGGATGTGCGGGGCGCCGTACACCACCCGGTTCATCGGCGACTGCCTGCGCGGCCGGAAGCTGCTGGGCCTGGAACAGGCCGTGAAGATGCTGACCGACGATCCCGCCCGGCTCTTCGGGCTGCGGGAGCGGGGGCGGATCGCGGAGGGCTGGCATGCGGACCTCGTGCTCTTCGACCCGGAACGGATCGCCGCCGGCCAGGCCACCCTGGTGCACGACCTGCCGGGAGACAGCCCGCGCCTGGACTCGAAGGCGATCGGCGTGCACGCGGTCTGGGTCAACGGCGTCGAGGCCATCCGGGACGACGTGGTGAGCGGGGCCGTACCGGGGAAGGTGCTGCGGTCCGGGCGGGACACCAGGACGGTGAGCACCCGGTGAGCGGGGCGGGTGACGTGGCCGACGGGCAGCGGCTGTTCGTCGGGGGGCGGTGGACGGAACCCGACGACGGGTACTACGAGGTCGTCGACCCGGCGACCGAGGAGACCGTCGGCCGGGCCCCCGAGGCCTCCCGCGACCAGGTGCTGGCCGCGTGCGCGGCTGCCCGGGAGGCCTTCGACGGCTGGTCGCGGACGCCGGCCGGGGAGCGGGCGGCGGTGCTCGGCCGGGCCGCCGACATCATCCGGGCGCGGCTGGGCGAGCACGCGGACCTGGCCCGCGCCGAGACGGGCGCGACCACCGGCACCGCGCGGGCGATGCAGGTGGGCGTGGCGGTCGCCCGGTTCCGCCGGTACGCGACCGTCGAACCGGCCGAGTGGGCGATCCCGCCGCAGATCAACGAGGCCGGGCCGATGGGGAGGGCCGGCGTGATGGGCGCGCTCGCCGTGCGCCAGCCGGTCGGGGTGGTCAGCTGCATCACCTCGTACAACAACCCGTGGGCCAACCCGGCGGGCAAGGTCGCGCCCGCGCTGGCGATGGGCAACACGGTGGTGGTCAAGCCGGCCCCGCAGGACCCGCTCTCCGTCTACCGGATGGCGGATGCGCTGGAGGCGGCGGGCGTCCCGCCGGGCGTGGTGAACGTCGTCTCCGGCCGTTCGACGGGGGTCGGCGAGGCCGCGGTGGCCTCGGCCGACGTCGACATGGTGAGCTTCACCGGTTCCACGGCCGTCGGGCAGCGCATCGCCGAGGTGTGCGGGCGGGACATGAAACGCCAGTTGATGGAGCTGGGCGGCAAGGGCGCGGCGGTCGTCCTCGACGACGCGGACGTCGCCTCGGCGGTGGCCGGGATCGGCACCACCTTCTCCTTCTACAGCGGGCAGATCTGCACGGCGCCCACCCGGGTGCTGGTGCAACGCGGGCTGTACGACCGGCTGGTGGACGGACTGGCCGGATACGCGGGCCGGCTCAAGGTGGGCGACCCGGCCGCGCCGGACACGGTGGTCGGGCCGCTGATCAGCGCCGAGCACCGGGCACGCGTCGAGTCGTACGTCGAACTCGGCCGGAAGGAGGGCGCGACGGTGCTCACCGGCGGCGAACGCCCTGCGCCGGAGCGGGGGTTCTACCTGGCCCCCACCGTCCTCGCCGACTGCACGAACGACATGCGGGTGGCCCGCGAGGAGATCTTCGGCCCGGTCGTCTCCGTGGTCCCCTTCGACGACGAGGAGGAGGGCATCGCCCTCGCCAACGACTCCGACTACGGCCTCATCGACTATGTCTGGTCGGGAGACGTGGCCCGGGCCTTCCGGGTGGCACGGCGGCTGCGGGCGGGCGGGGTCGGGATCAACACGGTCGGGCGGAACATGGAGGCGCCGTTCGGCGGGTTCAAGAAGAGCGGGGTGGGCCGGGACGTCGGCTCGTACGCGCTGCACGCCTACAGCGAGGTGCAGGCGATCGTCTGGCCGGGGTGAGGGGTCAACCAGGGCTGTTCACGTGCCCTTTGGGGTCGGCGTGGGGTTCCGCGCGGGCAGTGATCGGGCAATCGGCTCCGCGGACGGCGGCGGATCCGTAGCGTCCGGACACGACAAGGGGGACGGCCGGTTTCCGGATCGTCGACGTCCGGCCGCTCTCCCGTCCCGGAACACGCACGACATCCTTGGAGCCCACTCCATGAAGCTCGCCAAGAGAATCGCCCTGACCGCCACGGCCGTCGCCGCTTCGGCCGCCGCCACGCTGGCGGGTACGACCGCGGTCCAGGCCTACTCCGCGCAGCCCGCCCGCCTCCCCGCCGTCCACGCCCCCGCCGCGCTCGCCGTCCCCGACGGCAACAAGCTGACCGGCGTCTACGCCGCGCACGGCGTCCAGACCTACACCTGCACCGACGGCGCCTGGAAGCTCCTGGAGCCGGCCGCCACCCTCTCCGACAAGCGGGACCGCGCCCACCGCCCGGTCGCCCTGCACTCCCGTGGCCCGGTCTGGGTCTCCACGGTCGACGGCAGCGCCGTCAACGCCTCCGCGGTCGCCACGTCCGCGAAGGACGGCGCCGTCCCCGAGCTGCTCCTCAAGGCCACGGCCACCCGCGGCGCCGGGACGTTCGAGGGCGTCACCTACGTCCAGCGTCTGGACACGGAGGGCGGCGTGGCCCCGGCCGCCGCCTGCACCGGCACGGACCAGGTGTCGGTGCCGTACGCGGCGACGTACGCGTTCTACAAGGCGGCGAGCTGAGCGCTGCGCTCTGCCGGAAGCGCCGGGTTGGGCCGGCTGCGGCTGCGGCGCCGTCGTGGCCGGTCGCGCAGTTCCCCGCGCCCCTTCGGGGCGCTCCTGTGCGGGGCGCTTTCGCTTAGGTGAGGTCGACCCGGATCGTCAGCAGCTGCGTGCCCAGTGCCCTGACGGCGGTGCTGTTGCCCTTGGGCAGGGTGCGCAGGCGGGCGACCGGGTCGTCGTCGGGCAGGAGGTGGGCGGTGCCGTGGTGCCACCGCCCGCCGATCCGTACCCGTACCCGCGGGTCGGCCTGGATGTTCCGCACGTACTGGGACTTCGTCCCGAACTCCGACACCAGCCAGAAGGCGTCCCCGACCCGCCGCCCGCCCAGCGGCGTCCGCCGCGGCTGCCCGGAGACGCGTCCGGTGGTCTCCAACAGGGTCTGGAAGGGCATCAGGCGGGTCAACGGGTTGGCGACGTGCCGCTGGAAGGCGGTGGTGGCCCGGAATCTGCGGTCGGACATGGTTCCTCGGTCTCCCGTTCTGCTGTGCTGCCGTGACGGTGATGCCTTTCAATGTCCCTCACGCTTCCCCGACGAGAGACGGCGGGCCCGTGCGGATCGTGACCTGGAACCTGTGGTGGCCCTTCGGGCCCTGGGCCGAACGGCAGAAGGCGATCCTCGCGGTCCTGCGTGAGCTGCGGCCGGACGTGGTCGGGCTCCAGGAGGTCTGGGCGGTCGTCGCGGACCTGGCCGGCGGGGGAACGGCGGGGTCACCGCTCCTCCCGTGAAAGGCGGCCCGCTTTCCTGCCCAGGCTCACCAGAGCCCGCAGGGCTCCCGTCCGGCCGCGCGGAGCAGGATGTGCCGCGTGGAACCCATCCCGTACCTGTCGACCTCACTGGAGAGTCCGGCCACCTCCAGGAGGAGCGGGCGGATGTCGACCCCGGCGTCCCGGGCCCGGCCGCACAGGTCGTGGAGGCCGACCATCATGTCCCGGGTGTCCTGGCCCTGGTCCTCGACCGATACCTCCAGCAGCCGTTGCCGGAAGCCCTCGGTTGTCGGCTCCAGGGGCAGGGTCGTCGCCCAGGTGAAATGGGGACACCGCTCCAGGAGGGCGCGCAGGGCGGCCCGGGTGGCGTCGTCGCCCTCCTCGTAGCGGGTGAGCACGTCCCGCAGGGCCGCCTCGGCCTCCGGGCGGATCCCCGCCTCGTCCAGCGGGTGCGGGGCCTCCCGCATCGTCCGCGCCCAGTCGGGGTCGGTGAGATCCACCGGCCTCCTCGCGACGGGCTCGACGCACGCGTCGATCAGCGCGACCCACTCCGCGAGCTCCGCCGGTTCGCTCATGGCAGCCCCTTCAGCTCCTTCGGCCCTTTCGGCCCTTTCGGCCCTCTCAGCTCTTTCGGCCGAGGTGTTCCGCCGGGGTGGTCGGCCACTCGCCCCGTGCGGAGAGGTGGAGCACGAGGGACGCGATGTTCCAGGCGTCGTCCTCGCCCCGGTGGTGCCGGCCTTCGAGCGGCAGCCCGGCGATCTCCAGGGCCTGTGCCATGCCGGGGCGCTTGCGCAGGCCGTACGCCTCGGTGAAGGCGGCCTTGGCGTTGGTGTGGCGGCGGTTGAAGGGGTAGGGCGTCCGGGTGGCCCGGCACTGCCGGGTGAACTGGTTGCGGTCGTAGTCGCCCCAGCTGGCCCACGGCCGGGCGCCCGCGCCGTGCCCGGCCGCCAGCAGCCGGCACGCCTCGGCGAAGGTGACGCCCCGGTCGACCTCGGCCTGCGTGAGGCCGGTCAGTTCCGTGCAGAACCCGCTCACCGTGGACCGGGCGGGCCGCACCACGATCCGGTGCCGGGCCAGGCGCTCACCGGCCGCCAGGTCGACGACGGTCAGCCCGACCTCGATGATCTCGCTGACCTCGCCGGGCGGCGGGGAACCCGCCCAGCAGGTCGCCTCGACGTCCACGACGTTGACGAGCCCCGCGGCCCCGGTGCTGTCCATGACGGGAAGCGTAGAGAGGCCCGGCGGCCGGGGCACGCGGGTTTCGGCGCGGATGGGACGATGCGCCGGTGAACCACTTCTCGTACTCCCGCATCGGTCCTGGTCATGACCGGCCGCGGCTCCCGGAACCCAGGCCGGTCGAGCCCGGTGAGTGGCCGAAGCTGGAGGCCGCGCTCGCCATGGTCAACCGCGATCTGACGGCGACCCTGCCCGGGCAGGACCCGCTGATCCTGCTGGCCGAGCCGCCCCAGCAGTCCCCGCCCTCGGGCGGAGTCGACAGGGGCCGGGTCTACGTGGCGATGCCCGACGGGCGTTGGCAGGGCAACCAGGTGAACGCGTACGACCCCGAGGAGGGCGACCCGCTGGAGCCGGACGACGAGATGACCGTGCTGAGCGTGGTCGCGGACGCGGCGCAGGAGACCGTCGTGGAACTGCTCTGGCAGGTCTGGCCGGTCTGCGGGGAACACAGGCTCGGCATGCACCCTCGGCCCGCGGGGACCGCCGACGACTGGTACGGGGGGGCGACGGACGACGCCGGGCCGCTGGTGTGGTGGTGCCGGGGCGGCGGTGACGGCACGTGGCATGACGTCGCCCAGGTGGGCGAGCTGGCCGCCACCCTGCCGGGAGAGCGGCGTCGCTGAGCGCTCCGCTTGGAGGCGCCGCGAGCTGCCGCTGCCGCTGCCGTCTTTCGGCTGCGGCGCCGTCGTGGCTGGTCGCGCAGTTCCCCGCGCCCCTTACGGGGCGCTGTCGTGGCCGCCGGCGATCACCAACCCCGGCCCCTTACGGGGCGCTGTCGTGGCCGCCGGCGATCACCAACCCCGCGCCCCTTACGGGGCGCTGTTGTGGCCGCCGGTGACCACCAACCCGGAATCGGCGTGCTGCCTCACCGCCCCAGGAAGATCGGGTTCGTCAGTGCCGCCAGGGCGCCGGGAATCGGGCCCGCTGCTGTCTCGTGGCGGATCTCCGCGCGGACGTAGGCGGCGTACTGCGGGGTGGTCTGCCACTCGACCACGCCGGAGCCGGTCACCGGGAGTGGGTCGCTGGTCAGCAGGACGCCCTCGTCGGTGATGAAGCGGACCGTGCAGCGGGGGACGCCGGAGGCATCGAGGCGGACGGTCACCGTGCTGTCGGCGGCCACCGCCAGGCGTTCGCCGATGCCCGCCCGCTCGCCGCGACCGCCCGTCGCCGTGAAGCTCAGCGTCACGTTCTTCGACTCGGCGATGTAGGAGCGGCCCGCGCGCAGGCCCGCCTGGATCGCCTCGCGGCTCAGGTCGTCGGCGAGGACGACGGTCTGGGGTGAGCCGACGGCGTCCGGGTCGCGGTGGGCGTCGCTGTTGCCCATGCCGGGCAGCCACTGCCGGTTGTTCCGTACCGAGGCGACGAGCGTGGCGTCCCAGGCGGCGAGGGCCACCTCGTCGTCGGGGGTGTACGGCCCGTTCCACACCTCGACCGCGTCCGCGTCCCCGAAGCCGAACTTCCAGGCGCAGCCGACGCAGGTGGCGTGCGGGTGGGCCGGTACGACCAGGCCGCCGGCCTTGTGGATCTGGTGGGCGAAGTGGCCGAAACGGTTGTCGCGGGCCCGGTAGCGCCAGTCGACGAAGGTGCCCGGGTCGGTGCCGAGGGCGACGACGTGGCCGTTCCGGGTCGTGACCTCCTCGCCGAGCATGATCAGCAGGTCGTCGCCGGCCTGGTCCGCCCAGTGCGGGTGCGCGGAGTGCGTGTTGTGCTCGGAGGAGTTGATGAAGTCCAGGCCGGCCGCGCGGGCGAGGGCCGCGATCTCGGCGGGGGTGCGGCGGCCGTCGGAGTACCAGGAGTGCAGGTGGCAGTCGCCGCGGTACCAGTCCCGGCCGCGGCCCTTGGCGCGGGAGGGCGGGTAGACCGGGCGGACGGGGGTGCCGGGTTCGCCGTACGTCAGGGTGATCGTCAGCTCGTACGACAGGCCCTGTGGGGCCACCGTGTACGGGCCGAGGGCGACGTACCACGTGCCCGCGTGGACCGGGCCCGGGATGTAGCCGGGGGTCGCGTCGTCGGCGCGGACGAAGAACTCCGTGCGGGCGCCGCCGGACCAGCCCCGGAAGCCCTTGCCGCCCAGCTCGGTGCCGTGCTGGTCGAAGAGGCCGATGTCGAGCGCGTTGCCCGTGGTGCCGGCCGGGACGCTCGGCCTGTCGTAGGTGTAGGAGACCTTGAGTTCCCGTACCCCGGCGGGCACTTCGACCGGTACGTACACGAAGTCCGGGCAACCGGGCGGCAGGGTGCCGCTCACGGTCGCCGTCTCCTGGCTCCCCTGGTCCTGACCGTCCGCCGCCGCGAAGCTCACGCTTCCCAACGTAAGGGCTGTGGCCGCGCCCGTCACGATCAGCGCGCGTCTGCCGATGCCGTGCGTGTCCTCACACATGCCGCCCACTCTCCCCTCCCGACGTGAACTCCCACGGAAGGACAGGGAATCCACAGACATCCGTCTGCCCTGTGCATAGCCCTGTGAAAGGCGGGGCGTGTGATGCCGACCAGTCGGTATGGACATATCGAGCCACCCCCGGTACAGATGGGGCATGCGTATAGCCGTCACGATCTTCCTCACCGACGAGACCATCGCCCCCGTCCGGCTCGCCCGTGAGCTGGAGGCGCGCGGGTTCGCCGGGCTGTACCTGCCCGAACACACGCACATCCCCGTCGAACGGACCACTCCGTATCCGGCGGGTGGTGACCTGCCCCGCGAGTACGGCCGTACCCTCGACCCCTTCGTCGCCCTCGGCCAGGCCGCCGCCGTCACCGAGCGCCTCGGCCTCGGCACCGGCATCACCCTGGTCGCCCAGCACGACCCGATCGACCTGGCCAAGCAGATCGCCACCCTCGACCACCTCTCCGGCGGCCGTTTCACGCTCGGCGTCGGCTTCGGCTGGAACGTCGAGGAGGCCGCGGACCACGGGGTGCGCTGGCGGACCCGGCGCGAGCTGGGCCGGGACCGGATGGCCCTGATGCGGGCGCTGTGGGCCGAGGAACCGACCGCCTACGAGGGGGAGTTCGGGAGTGTGCGGGCGTCGTCCGCGTATCCCAAGCCCGTGCAGAAGCCGCGCGGGCCGGTCGCCGGGCCGCGCACGCTGGTCGGCGGGGCGGCGGGGCCGAAGCTGTTCGCGCACATCGCCGAGTACGGGGACGGGTGGATGCCGATCGGGGGGCGTGGACTGACCGAGTCGTTGCCCGTGCTGCGGGGTGTGTGGGCCGACGCGGGGCGTGATCCGCAGGCGCTCCAGGTGGTGCCGTACGCGGTGTTCCCGAGCGCCGGAAAGCTCGCGCACTATGCCGAGTTGGGCATCGAGGAGGTCGTGGTGCAGTTGCCTCCGGCGGGGGAGGCGGAGGTGCTGGGGGTGCTGGACGGGTACGGGGAGTACCTGTGAGCGGGCGGGTGCGGGTCGTGCGTGGTTGCTCGCGCAGTTCCCCGCGCCCCTTGCTTTCAGGGGCGCGGGGAACCGCGCGACCAGCCACGACGCACCGCCACCCGGCAGCGCACCGCCGCCCCACCAACCCCACCGAACCCGAACGTATGCTCAAAGAATGACGACTTCCGCGACCCCCGGAACCGGCCCCACCGAGAACTCCATGCGTCGCGCCCTCAAACGCGCCCGGGACGGCGTCGCCCTCGACGTCTCCGAGGCCGCCGTCCTGCTCCAGGCGCGTGGCGAGGCGCTGACCGATCTCGCCGCCTCCGCCGCCCGGGTCCGCGACGCCGGGCTGGAAGAGGCCGGCCGGCCCGGTGTCATCACGTACTCGAAGAGCGTCTTCATCCCCCTCACCCGCCTGTGCCGCGACAAGTGCCACTACTGCACGTTCGTCACCGTCCCCGGCAAGCTCCGCCGGGCCGGGCACGGGATGTTCATGTCCCCGGACGAGGTCCTCGACGTCGCCCGCAAGGGCGCGGCCCTCGGCTGCAAGGAAGCCCTGATCACCCTCGGCGACAAGCCGGAGGACCGCTGGCCGGAGGCGCGCGAGTGGCTCGACGCGCACGGTTACGACGACACGATCGCCTATGTCCGGGCCGTCTCCGTCCGCATCCTGGAGGAGACCGGCCTGCTGCCGCACCTCAACCCCGGGGTGATGTCCTGGACGGACTTCCAGCGGCTGAAGCCGGTCGCGCCGAGCATGGGCATGATGCTGGAGACGACCGCGACCCGGCTCTGGTCCGAGCCCGGCGGTCCGCACCACGGCTCCCCGGACAAGGAGCCCGCCGTGCGCCTGCGGGTGCTGGAGGATGCCGGGCGCTCCTCCGTGCCGTTCACCTCCGGGATCCTGATCGGCATCGGCGAGACGTACGAGGAGCGGGCCGAGTCCCTCTTCGCGCTGCGGCGCGTGGCCCGGTCGTACCACGGGGTCCAGGAACTGATCATCCAGAACTTCCGCGCCAAGCCGGACACGGCGATGCGCGGCATGCCGGACGCCGAACTGGACGAGCTGGTGGCCGCCGTGGCGGTGGCGCGGCTGGTGATGGGGCCGGCCGGCAACATCCAGGCGCCGCCGAACCTGGTCGCCGGGGAGTACGAGCGGCTGATCGCGGCCGGTGTCGACGACTGGGGCGGGGTCTCCCCGCTCACCATCGACCACGTGAATCCCGAGCGCCCCTGGCCGCAGATCGAGGAACTCGCCCGGAGGTCGGCCGCGGCCGGTTTCGAGCTGCGGGAACGGCTCTGTGTGTACCCGGAGTTCGTCCGCAGGGGCGAGCCCTGGCTGGACCCCCGGCTGCGCCCGCACGTGGCCGCGCTCGCCGACCCGGAGACGGGCCTCGCGGTTCCGGACGCGGTGGTCGAGGGGCGGCCCTGGCAGGAGCCGGAGGAGGTCTTCGTCGCGAGCGGCCGTACCGATCTGCACACCGCCATCGACTCCGAGGGCCGTACGACCGACCGGCGCGACGACTTCGACGAGGTGTACGGCGACTGGGGCGCGCTGCGGGAGGCGGCGGCCCCCGGGATGGCGCCGGAGCGCATCGACACGGACGTGCGCGCGGCCCTGGCGACCGCCGCCGACGACCCCACGAAGCTGACGGACGCCGAGGCCCTCGCCCTGTTCCACGCGGACGGCCCGGCCCTCGACGCGCTGACCGGGATCGCCGACGACGTGCGGAGGTCGGCCGTCGGCGACGACGTCACCTACATCGTCACCCGCAACATCAACTTCACCAACGTCTGCTACACCGGCTGCCGTTTCTGCGCCTTCGCGCAGCGCCGCACCGACGCGGACGCCTACACCCTCTCCCTGGACCAGGTCGCCGACCGGGCCCAGCAGGCGTGGGACGTCGGCGCGGTCGAGGTCTGCATGCAGGGCGGCATCCACCCCGACCTGCCCGGCACCGCCTACTTCGACATCGCGAAGGCGGTGAAGGAGCGCGTCCCCGGCATGCACGTGCACGCCTTCTCGCCGATGGAGGTCGTCAACGGCGCGACCCGTACCGGCCTGTCGATCCGGGAGTGGCTGACGGCGGCGAAGGAGGCGGGCCTGGACACCATCCCGGGGACCGCCGCCGAGATCCTCGACGACGAGGTCCGCTGGATCCTCACCAAGGGCAAGCTGCCCGCCGCCACCTGGATCGAGGTGGTCACCACCGCGCACGAGCTGGGCATCCGCTCCTCCTCCACCATGATGTACGGCCATGTCGACCAGCCCCGGCACTGGCTGGGCCACCTGCGCACCCTGGCCGGCATCCAGCAGCGCACCGGCGGCTTCACGGAGTTCGTGACGCTGCCCTTCATCCACACCAACGCGCCCGTCTACCTGGCCGGCATCTCCCGGCCCGGCCCGACGATGCGCGACAACCGGGCGGTGACGGCGATGGCCCGTCTCCTCCTCCACCCCTACATCCCGAACATCCAGACAAGCTGGGTGAAACTGGGCGCGGAGGGTGCGGCGGAGATGCTCCGCTCGGGTGCGAACGACCTGGGCGGGACGCTGATGGAGGAGACGATCTCGCGGATGGCGGGGTCGTCGTACGGCTCGTACAAGTCGGTCCGCGACCTCGTGGCCGTGGCCGAGGCCGCCGGGCGCCCGGCCAGGCCGCGTACCACGCTGTACGGGCCGGTCCCCGAGGAGCGGCAGCGGGCGGCGGAGGCCTCCGACGGGCACCTGCCGGAGCTGCTGCCGGTGCTGGACTGAGCCGTCGGGCGGACGGGCGGCGCACAGTACGATGATCCGACCCCTGTGCGAAGCAGCAGGGGGCCTCATTGCGCTCACAGCGGAGGAGATGCGTACCCGTGGCTGCCCGACTGCTGCCCTCCTGGGTCTGGGTCACCGGTCTGACGGCGGGGGCGACGGCGGCCGTCGTCTTCCTCGCCCTCCAGGCCGACAAGGGGCCCCACCCCACGGCCGCGACGGTCCGCCCGTCGGCGAGCGCGTCGGCGGGCGCCCACTCCTCCGCGTCACCGGCCCCGACGAAGGCCCCCGCGGTACCGGCGGCCTCCGGCTCCGGCCGCCGGATCGTCTACTCGGTCGGTGACAAGCGGGTGTGGATCGTCGACGCGAGCGGCAAGGCGACCCGCACCTTCACGGTGTGGCCGGGCACGGTGAGCCCCGTGCCCGGCTCGTACACCATCGGCAGGACCCTCTCGGCGACGACCGGCTCGGACGGCGTCCAGATCGAGCACGTCCTCTACTTCGCGTCCGGGTCGGGCCTGTCGATCGCCTTCTCCAACGCGGTCGACGGCTCCTCCCCGCCGCCCGCCGCCGGCAAGCAGACCAGCGGCATCCGCATGCACAAGGCGGACGGCGCGGCCCTGTGGACGTTCGGCACGGAACCGGACACCAAGGTGACCGTCGTCAAGTAGCCGTGGCCCGTCGCGTTCGTCGGCCCCGCCGTCGTCAGGCGTCGCAACGGAAACCCCCAGCCCCTCCACGGCGTCTTCCCTCCCGTGCGGCGTGCCGTGCCGCTCACGTACCGGGAGGTCTTCATGGTTCCACTCGTTCGCCCGCGCCGGTCGGTGACGGTGGCCGCCGCCGTGCTCGGGGCGCTGGCCACGCTGGCCGCGTGCTCCGTGGGCAACGGCGATCCCGACCCCGAAGCGGTGAGCGAGATCGCCGTCTGCACGGATGTGCCGGTCCATGCGTGGGTCACCATGAACATCGGAACCGAGAGTAAACCCGACAACCGGAAGGTCGACTACGAGGTCGACGCCAGCGGCCACGACCGGGACCCGTTCGGCCGCACCAAGGCCCTGGGGTGCGATCGCGCCGCCGGGGCGTTCGGGTCCCGCGTGGTCTTCAAGGCGCCGGGACTGAACGGGGGCCGGGCGTACGCGGTGACCGCGCCGGCCGACACCGGCCATCTCCTGGTGGTCCGGCTGACCGAGCACGCCGACGACACGGTGACCGGGAGCCAGGAACTGGTCGAGGCGCACGAATGAACAGGCCTCAGCCGTCGGCGTGTTGATCGTCCGAGTGGGTCAACTGAACCACCACCAGGGCGATCCCGGTCAGCACCAGGACCCGGGTCGCGGCGTCCAGCCCGTTCCAGGTCTTGGACTGCCACATGGAGAACCACTCGCCGCCGATCCCGATGAACCCGGCGCCGAAGAGCAGCACGAGCATCAGCAGACCGTAGGTGGAGAGCCGACGCGCCCGCGCGTCGTCGCGCCGGAACCACAGCACGGTCCCGGCGATCAGCACGAGCGCGGCCAGCGTCTCCCACACGATGATGAGGACGTAGGCGGTGTTCTCCAGTCCCTTGTCCGTGACGGCCCGCCACATCAGGTCGTCGTCCTTGAAGGTCGTGTCCATGGCCAGCACGTGCTGGACGAAGGCCTGGTTGGTGCCGAAGTCGGTGATGTTCCCGAAAGCGACGAGGGCGATGTAGAGAGCGACCGTTCCGGTCAGAACGGCAGCGGCAAGCGAGAGCGCACGAGGCGCGTGGGAGGTGGACATGCCACCGTCCTTCCCCAACCCGGCTGTTTACACCCCCTGTTCACGGGTCGCCGCGCGGCCTGCCGCCGTGGCCGACCCCTCGTACACGGGTACCTTGGTCGATGTCTCGTGCGAAGCGTGCAGTGCGAAGGGGGCCTCGTGGACGACGACTTCGCGGAGTTGCGGACGCGCGAGTTCGGCTATCTCGACGAGGGCGGGCACACCTACCTGGACCACACCGGTGCCGGACTTCCGCCGCGCTCCCTCGTCATGGGCAGCGCCCGGCGGATCACCGGCGGACTGTTCGGCAACCCGCACTCCGAGAGCCCGGCCTCCCGCGCCTCCGGGCTCCTGCTGGCCGAGGCCCGGCAGGCGGTGCTCCGCCACTTCAACGCCGACCCCGATGAATACACCGTGATCTTCACGTCCAACGCCACCGGCGCCCTGCGCCTGGTCGGCGAGGCGTACCCGTTCAGCCGGGGCAGCAGGCTCGTGATGTCGCTCGACAACCACAACTCGGTCAACGGGCTGCGGGAGTACGCGCGGGCACGGGGAGCCGCGACCGTGTACGTACCCGGTCTGCGCATCGACGAGAGGCGGCTGTTCGCCGCCCTGTCCGCGGCCGGCCCCCGCGGGGGCACCGGCGGTCTGTTCGCGTATCCCGCGCAGAGCAACTTCACGGGTGTCCGGCACTCGCTGGACTGGATCGCCGCCGCCCAGGCGCACGGCTACGACGTGCTGCTGGACGCGGCGGCCTTCGCGCCGACCAACGTCCTGGACCTGAGCCGCCACCACCCGGACTTCACCGCCGTCAGCTGGTACAAGGTCTTCGGGCACCCCACCGGCGTCGGCAGCCTGATCGCCCGCCGGCCGGCCCTCGCCAGGCTGCGCCGTCCGTGGTTCTCGGGCGGCACCGTCCATGCCGTCAGCGCCCAGGCCGAGTGGCACGTCCTCGCCGCCGACGAGGCCGCCTTCGAGGACGGCACCGTCAACTTCCTCTCCCTGCCCGACGTGACCGCCGGACTCGCCTGGATCGACGGCATCGGCATGGACCGCGTACACGCCCACGTCACCGCGCTCACCGCCCGACTGCTCACCGGCCTGCGGGCGTTGCGGCACAGCGACGGCTCCCCGCTGGTGCGCGTGTACGGCACCGACCGCGCCGCGGCGGACGGCACCGACTACGCCGCGGCGGACGGCACCGACCGCGCCGCCGTGGAGGGTACGGACGCGGACCGCGGCGGCACGGTCGCGCTGAACGTGCTCGGGGCGGACGGCCGGATCGTCGACGAACGCGTCGTCACGCGCGACAGCGCCGCCCACGGCATATCCCTGCGCACGGGCTGCTTCTGCAATCCGGGCGCCGGAGAGGAGGCGTTCGACCTGCCACTGACCCGGCTGCGCTCGGCGGCCGGCACCCAAGTCGCGTCACTGGAGGAGTACTTGGAGCTGCTTGAGCTGCCGTCGGCGGGTGCCGTCCGGGTCTCCCTGGGCGTGGCGTCCCAGCCCCGGGACATCGAGACGTTCCTCGCGTTCCTGACGGAGACCTACCGGGACCGGGTGCCGACGGCTGCCGGGCTGGCCGCGCGGGAGAGCTGCTGAGCCGGTGCCGTCCCGCCCGTCCCGCCGGGGTTCACCGCCCCGCCCGGCTCCGCTCCGCGCCGTCCCGGCACTTGCGCAGCAGGACCCCCCAGGTCCAGGCCAGGAACACCAGCGTGAAGCCCGCCAGGATCACCCAGCCGCGCTGCGCCGGATGCCCGAACGAATCCCCGTACGACGCCAGCAGCGGCGGACCGAGCGGTGAGCGGCCCGCCCGCCACAGCGGCTCAAGACCGACCCCGCTGCCCAGCGCCTCGAACGCCCAGCGATTGGTCATCGCCCAGCTGATCGCCTTCCCGGCCACCGTCATCCGGGGCACCGGCACGAAGGCGCCCGAGAACAGCACCTGGGGGAAGCAGAGCAACGGCAGCATCAGCGTCGCCTGCCCCGGCTCCGACACGGCCGCCGACGCGAGCAGCCCGAGCGCGAGGGCGGCGGCCGAGGCCAGCACGCTCGACGCGAACAGCGAGCCGTACGTGTCCCAGCCGGCCGCGGGCAGCCGGTCGAGGGCGCGCAGCACCAGCAGCAACAGCCCGTCCGCGACCGCGAGCACCGGCAGCATGGTCGTCAGCTTCGAGGCGACGTAGGGGCCGATCCGCAGCCCCGCGAGCCACTCCCGGCGCAGGACCGGCAGCTCGGTGCAGATCTGCAGCAGGCCGTAGGTCAGCCCGAAGAAGAACGCGCCGAACGCGATCCAGAACATGATCATCGCCGAGGAGCCCGGATCCGGGGCCGCCGGATCGAACGCGCCGGACCGGAACAGCACCGCGAACATCGCGACGATCATCACCGGCGAGCCCGCGAGGACGGCCACCGAGAGCCGGTTGTGCAGCAGCAGCGCGGTACCGCGCCGGGTCAGCAGCGCCCACTGACGCAGGGCCCCGACCCGCCTCGGCCGCGCCTTCGGTGACACGGCATCAGGAAACTCCGGGACCTCCACGGCCACGGCCCCTTCCACGCGCGCGCCGCCCGCCACCGCCTCGTACACCTCCTCCACGCTGTCGGCCCCGAAGGCCTCGAACAGGGCGGCCGGCGCACCCGCGTACGCGACCTCGCCGCCGGCGGAGAGGAACACGACCTGGTCGGCGCGGAGCAGATCGGCGAGGACATGCGTGGTCAGCACGACGGTGGTGCCGTCCTCGGCGAGCGTCCGCAGGGTCCGCAGCAGGGCCGCGCCGGTGACCGGGTCGAGCCCGGACGTCGGCTCGTCGAGGAAGAGCACCCGGGGACGGGTGAGCAACTCGACCGCGATACTGGCCCGTTTGCGCTCACCGCCGCTCAGCGCCCGCACCGGGATCTCCGCTCGGTCCGCCAGCCCGAGCGTCTCCAGCACCCGGTCGACGGCGTCGCCCACGTCCCCGGCGGAGGTCCCCGGCTCCATCCGCAGCCCCGCCGCGTACACCAGCGTGCGGCGCAGCGGCAGCTCGCGGTGGATGATGTCGTCCTGCGGGACGAACCCGAAGTCCGGCCCGGGCGGCCCCGGACGCGCCCCGTCGTGCAGCACCTCGCCGCCGCTCGGCGCGCTCAGCCCCGCCAGCGTCTGCAACAGCACGGTCTTGCCCGCCCCGCTGCTCCCGGCGATCACTGTGAGCCGCCCGGGCCCGACCTCGACCGAGACGTCGGTCAGTATCCGCCCTCCCCCACGAACCTCCCGGCTCACCCGACACGCTTGCAGCCGCAGGCCGTCGACGGACGGTCGGAGGGTCTCGGCGGACACGTCGGGGCGCGGGGGCGGTATCGGCATGGGGGCAGCATGCCAGGCGGGCCGTGACGTCCGTCGTCTCCTCGCGCTGCCGGTCGTGACGGGCCGTCGTCGGACAGAGATCCTCGCCGACACTTCGGAACGTATTCCGAAGTCGATACGTGTGCCGAAGTCGAGCGCCATGGGGACCGTCCGGGCGCCGGACCCTCTGCCAGACTTGGCGTGGGCCGACTGCGGGGGAGGCGTGGATGGGGTCGACGCGGCCGTCGATGCAGGAGCTGATCGGGCGGCGCCGGAGGGCCGGGTTCGTCGGGCGGGCCGAGGAACGGGCCGCGTTCCGGCGCAACCTCTCGCTGCCGCCCGAGGACGAGCGGCACCGGTTCCTGTTTCACGTGCACGGTGACGCCGGGGTCGGGAAGACCTTTCTGGTACGGGAGTTGGAGCAAGTCGCCCGGGAGGCAGGGGCACTGACCGCGTACGTCGACGAGGGCGCGGGCAGCGTGCCCGAGGCGATGGCGACGATTGCACGCCAGTTCGTCGCCCAGGGGCGGCGCTTCAAGGAGCTGGAGAGACTCCTGGCCGCCCACCGGGAGCGGCGGCACGAGGCGGAGGCCGCCCTGGTGATGGGCGGTCCGGCGGAGCCGGAGGGGCCGTCGGCGGGCAGCCTGGCGATGACACGGGCCGCGCAGGTGGGACTCGGGATGGTCCCGGTGGCCGGTGCCTTCGCCGTCGCCCTGGACACGGACCGCCTCGCCGAGGGTGTCGACCGGCTCCGGGCCCGCTTCCGCAGTCAGGAGGACGCCCAACTGGTGCTGTCCCCCGAGATGGTGCTGACCCCGGTGCTTCTCGGCGAACTGGCCGGCGCGGCCGACACCGCCCCCTGGGTCGTCCTCCTCCTGGACACCTACGAGCGCACCGGCCCGTTCCTCGACCCCTGGCTGCACGACATGATGACCACCGACCGCTACGGCGCTCTACCCGCCAACGTCGTCGTGGTCACCTCCGGCCAGCACCCCTTCGACACGGCCCGCTGGGGCAGCTTCGCGGACTTCAGGACCGACCTGCCGCTCGGCCCGTTCACGGAGGCGGAGGCCCGCGGGTTGCTCGCGGACAAGGGAGTTCGGGACGAGCCGGTGGTCGCCGAGGTTCTGCGGCTCACCGGCGGCCTGCCCGTGCTCGTCACCGCCCTGGCCGAACAGCGCCCCACCGGCCCGGACGACGTGGGCGACCCCAGCGCCACCGCCGTGGAACGCTTCCTGAAGTGGGAGCCCGATCCGGCCCGCCGGTCCGTGGCCCTCGCCTGCGCCCTGCCCCGCCGCCTGGACCTGGACGTCTTCCGGACCGCCGTGGACTGCCCGGCCGAGGACGCCGACGCGCTCTACGACTGGCTGCGCCGCCTGCCGTTTGTGACCGAGCGCCCCGACCGGCTGACCTACCACGACCTGGTCCGCGACGCGATGCTCCGGCTGCGCCGACGGCACTCGCCACGCGGCTGGACACGGGAGCACGAGAGACTCGCGGAGGCCTACAGCGGCTGGCGCGAGGAGGCGGCGAACGGCCTGCGCCCCGGCACCGAATGGGACCATCGGCCATGGCGCGAACTCCTCCTTGAGGAGACGTACCACCGGTTGTGCGCCCGGCCGCAGACCGCCCTGCCGATAGCGCTGAACGCCTTCCTGCTGGCCTGTGTAGCGGATCCGGCGGTCGGCCGCCGCTGGGCGGCCATGATGGCGGAAGCGGGCGTCACCGCCGACGCCCCTGCCGTACGGGACTGGGGCCGCCGCCTGGGCCGGGCCCTCACCGACGGCGTGACCGAGGCCATGGACCTGCTGCTGACCCGGCCCGACCTGGACAGCGCCGGCCGGGCGCTGGCACATGTCGTCAGGGGCCGGGAACTCCGCAACGCCGGGGACTTCGGCCGCTCCCTGGCCGAGTACGACCGGGCGATCGAACTGGACCCGGAGCGGCCGACGGCCCACTACGGTCGTGGCCTGTGCCGCCGGGCCCTGCACGACCTGCACGGCGCCCTCGCCGACCTGGACCGCGCGGACGAACTCGCCCCCGACACCGCGCTGTTCATCGCGGCCCGGGGCGAGACCCACCGACTGGCCGGCCGGTTCACCGAGGCGCTGGCCGACCTCGACCGGGCCGTCGCCCTGGAACCGGCCGACGCGAGCACCCTGGCCTCGCGAGGGGTGTGCCGACACGCGGTGGGGCAGTACGACGCGGCCCTCACCGATTTCGACCGCGCGCTGAGTCTCAACCCGGGGCATCTGTGGGCGCGGGTGCGCAGGTCACGACTGCGCGGCGCCCGGGGGGAGTGGGCCGAGGCCTTCGCCGACCTCGACGAGGCGGTCCGGCGCGCGCCCGACCGAGCCTGGCTCGCCTCCGAGCGCGGCGACGCCTACCGCCGCGCGGGCCGCTTCGCGGACGCGGTCACCGAACTCACCCGGGCCGTCGCCCTGCTCCCCGACTACCCGTCCGCCCTCGCCGGCCGGGGCGCGGCCCTCCACGAACTGGGCCGCACTGAGGAGGCGTTGACCGACCTCGACCGGGCCATCGAGCTGGACCCCGACTTCGAGTGGGCGAGGGAGACGCGGGCCCGGATACGGCTCCGGCTCGACGAGGGGGACCAGCGCCTGCCCGGCGGACCGATCACGTGACGGCGTTCGAAAACCGGTGGAGCAGCGCCACCGTGCGCCGTTACCGTGCTGCCCAGCCAAGTCGTCCAGGCAAGGACGTGCTGTTGTACACCGTGTGAGACCTCCCGAGAGCTGATCTGTCGCGCGTCGCGCATATGCGCCGCGCTCCTTTTTGCTGCGGATTTCTCACTGAAACCGGTGTACTTCTGTGCTCAATAGCTGGGTGGTCATGCCCACCTGCCTGCCGACCGTTCTCCGTCGCTGCCACGCGTGCGCGTCCGAGCGATTCCGGGCGAACGGCAAGTTCCGTGTCAACGCACACCACAAACTCCTCGACGCCTGGCTCCTCATGCTCTGCACCGCCTGCGGGGACACGGCGAAGCTCACGGTCCTGGAGCGGATGAACGTCCGCTCCGTACAGCCCGAACTGCTGGACCGGATGCACGACAACGATCCGGACCTGGCAGCCGAGTTGCTCCAGGATCCGCTCCTGCGGCGCCACAACCGCATCGCCCTCGACTGGGACGACGCATGGCGCCTCGACACCGGCGGATCGGATCACCTGGACCGCGAGGCGATCGACGTCTCGGTCCACTTCGCGGCGCCGATCCCCGTCCGGCCGGTACGACTGATCGCTGACGGTTGCGGCCTTTCGCGGGCCCGGGTCGAGCGACTGATCACGGAGGGGAAGCTCGTCTCGGCGGTCCGGCTGAGCGGCAGGCTCTCCGACGACTTCACCTTCACGCTCAAGCGCTGAGTCCTCCCGGGACCACCGGCCTGTCCGGCATCATCCGCCGGACAGGCCCAGGAACGCCATGACGGTCATCGTGACATCGATCGCCAGAGCACTCACGTCCAGACCGCTGGTCACGGACGGGAGATCTCCCGCACGAACCCGACCCAAGAGGCGCCGGCGAAGGCGAGCGTGGCCCTGTCCTTGTCCTTGGAGTCACGGACGTGGACGGTGGCGGGGGCTATCGCGATCTCGACGCAGTCCGGGCCGTCGTTGCTGCTGTAGGTGCTCTTGAACCAGTTCAGCGCGTTGGGGGTCATGTTTCTTCTCCCAGCACTTTCTCGATGAAGGCCCGTGACTCCCGTGGCGGGAGAGCTTGCGCCCGGATCATTCCATAGCGCATATCCAGGATCTGGACTTCCCGGGGATCACTGATCACACGACTGTGCAGCTGGGCTTCGGAGTGCCCGAGGGTCTTGCCGTCCTGGAGCTTGAGCAGCCGAATCGGACCGGCCATGCCGGCGTGGTCCTCACGGTCCGTGGGCATCACCTGGATTTCCACGTTCCTCAACTTACCGAGTTCCAGCAGATGTTCGAGCTGGTGGCGAAGCACCATTCTCCCCCCGACCGGTCGACGTAGCGTCACCTCTTCCTGGACGAAGGTGAGGAGCGGCGGGGGCACCCGTTCGAAGACGCGGCGGCGTGCCATACGGGCGGCGACCTGACGTCCCAGCTCATCCTCCGGGTATGCGGGCCGCCGCATGGCGAACAGCGCCCTCGCGTACTCCTCCGTCTGGAGCAGGCCGTGCATGTTGTGGTTGGCGTACGCCCCGAGTTCGACCGCCTCGTCTTCCAGCTTGGCCAGATCCCGAACCTTCTTCGGATACCGAGCCCTCTCCACGTCCTCCTTCATGGACGCGAGCTTCCCGCCGGCCCCCAGCACCTCGTCCGCCTTCTCCAGGAAGTCCGGCTTGGGGATCCGGCGCCCCCGCTCCACCGCGGACACCATCTCCTCGCTGTACCCGATGACCGCACCGAGTTCCGCCTGCCGCATCCCGGCGGCCTCCCGCCACACCTTGATCTGCCGCCCGACCGCCCTGAGTACGGCCTCGGCCTCCTCGTCCTCCACGCCCGCTCCCTCCGACGTACCACCCGTACGGCATCGCCCGACGCCCGGACAGTCACGCTCTGTGCCGGGTTCATCACTGTTCAGAGTAGGGAGGGTTGACCACGCTGGGTGACATGACCCAGAAATCCCTCACGCGCCACTTCACGGTCCAGCTGTCCGCGACCCGCAGAGGCGCCCGGCTGGCGCGACTGCTCACGGAACGCCAACTGGACGACTGGGGGCTGTCGCACGAGTCCGCGACACGGGTCGTGGCCGAGCTGGCGTCCAACGCCGTGCTGCACGGACGCGTCGCGGGACGGGACTTCCGGCTGGGGCTGCGGCTGCATCCCGGCGGAGCCCTCCGTATCGAGGTGACCGACGCCCGGGGCGACCGAGTGCCGTGCGTCCACGCCCCGGTGGCCGCCGACGCGGAGTCGGGGCGCGGTCTGCTGATCGTCGAGGCGTATACGGAGCGTTGGGGCGTGGACCCGGCCCCGGCCGGATGCAAGGTCGTGTGGGCCGAGCTGGCACCGGGACGTGACGGCCCATGACCCGGCGGCTCCCGAGAGGGTGGGCTGAGTCAGTCCGACCTCTTCGGTGGGCGCGGGTTCATGAGCTTTCTGCCGGTACCACGCCACGAGTGCGTCTACGTCTGCAACATCACGTGGCACGACTGACCCCTTTTTCGTCCTGACCGTCCTTACCTGGCCGAAAGCCGCCCACTCGGGGCCACACAACCCACACTTCGCATACCTAACTGTCCTCTGAACGGACCGTTCCCGGTCGATTACAGTGCTGAGCGCTCGTATGTACGGACGGTGCCCGTGAGGAGGTCATGGTGGTGAGTGCGACGTTGGGTGCCGTCTGGGGCCGGGTCGAGCAGCAGGACTTCCGGAGCCGGGTGCGCGGGACGCTCCTCGGTACGGCCGTGGGGGACGCGCTCGGCGGGCCCGTGGACGGGCTGACGCTGGAGGAGATACGGGCGGCCTACGGGCCGGAGGGGCTGGTCGACCTCGGGTTCGGGTACGGGCGTCGCGGGACCGTGACCCATCACACGCAGCTCACCCTCTTCACCGTGGACGGGTTGATAAGAGCCCAGGTGCGCAGGGACACGGGAGCCTGGCATCCGCCCACCGACCTGCACCGGGCCTATCTGCGGTGGGCGGCCACCCAGCGGGACTGGGGGCCGGACGAGCGGCGGGCGGAGGACGGGTGGCTCGCCCGGGAGGAGTGGCTGTACGCGCGCCGGGAACCCACCCGCGCGCTGCTGCTCGGGCTCGGGGACGAGCGGATGGGGACGCTGGAGGCGCCGAAGAACCCGGACGACATGGGGCCGGAGGCCGTCGCCCGGTCGGCTCCGTTCGGGCTGCTCGTCGGCTGGGAGCCGCAGCTCGTCGTACAGCTGGCGGTGGAGTGCGCGGCGCAGACGCACGGGCATCCGACCGCCTGCCTGTCGGCGGGCGCGTACGCGGTGATCGTGCACGCGCTGGCCCGGGGGGACTCGCTGGACGGCGCCGTGCAGCGGGCGCTGGCCCTGCTCGCGGCCCGGCCCGGCCACCAGCCCGTCTCCGACGCGCTCCAGCACGCGCTCGGCGCCGTACGGCAGGGGATGCCCTCGCCGGCCCGGGTCGAGGAGCTGACCGGGGACGGGGCTGCGGACGGGATGCTGGCCGCGGCGGTGTACTGCGCGCTCGTCGGCGAGGACGTACGCCACGGGCTGTGCCTCGCCGTCAACCAGGCCGGTCCCTCCGCCGTCGCCGGCGCCCTCACCGGCGGCCTGCTCGGTGCCCTGCACGGCGAGACGGCCCTCCCGCCGGCCTGGGTGACCGAAGTGGAGGGCCGCCAGACCGTCCTCGAACTCGCCGACGACTTCGCGATGGAGATGACCCAGGGACCGGCCCTGCACAGCCCGGTGGGCGCGTCACCGGGGTGGCTGGCGCGCTACCCGCGTTAGCGCCTGCCGGGTGCCGCCTGCCGGGTGCCGGCTGTTCCGCTCAGGGGGCGCGGCGGATTCTGACCCCGTCGGCTTCGAAGTCGTAGACGGTGCGGTTGATCCGCAGGCCGTCGACGGCCCCGATCCACATGTTGTCGCGGCCCTTGCTCACCCCGGCGGTGTAGATGACCGGCTCGGCGCCGCCGTCATTGAGCGCGGACAGCAGGTTCTGGAAGGTGCACTGGGTGGTCAGGTTGCAGCCGGTCGTGGTTCCCGCGCTCCCGGTGAGGAACCAGGTGCCGGTCGTGGTGGCGTCGAGGTAGGGGCTCCACCGGTTCAGCTGGGCCGTTGCCAGGGGAGGCGGATTCCACACCATCGAGGAGTAGGTGGTGGCGTTCGCTCCGAGGTTCGGGTTGATCTCGAACTTGATGTTCGGGAGGTTGGCGGCGCCGCCGTAGGAGACGTTCTCGCCGGTCTGGAAGACGTGGAAACCGACCTCGCGCAGTCCGAGGACCGGATTGCCGTAGAAGTCGATCTCGTTGCCGAAGTGGACGGCCTCGCTGGGCGGAGTGAGGTTGGTGGAGTTGCTCGCCACCTCGATGCCGAGGCTGCCGCGTCCGTAGGGCGGTCGCGCGGCGGGCAACGGTACGCCGAACGAGCCGAACGGGCCGGTCCGCAGCGCGGCCACGGGAGAGCCGATCGTGTTGCGGGTGATGACACCCCAGTGGTCGGGGTTTCCCCGTTCCCCGTCGGTGGCGGCGGCCGATCCCGGGACCGCCGAGACGGCGACCGCGAGCAGCGCCGTGACCCCGAGCACCGTCTTCCGCGTCCCCCCGAAGCAGGCTTTCACGCTCACTGTCTTCCTTCCGTGGTCCGTGCAGGAGCAGGACGGGCACCGGGGCCGGGCCCTGCGTGGTGCACGCCACGCTAAGGAACCTCCGCTGGGGAACCATCACGACGCACCAGGCATATGAGCTGATTAGTCACGATGGCTCCCCGGAGTCCCCCTGCCGGCCGAAGCCGGATCGGCTTCCGGGACGACGTTCCCGAGGCGCCAGGCGGGGGCTGCTGTACCTCGACGTGAGACGTGACGGGATGACGCCGTCCCGGTGGAGTCGGTCAGTCCTTGGCCGGTGACTCCAGCGTGTCGCCGCCGCCCGCCGGTGCCTGGGCCGGGACCGGGATCGCCGCGGCCGTGCTGTCGCCGTCCGTGTTCACGGTCTCGATGACCGCGAGGCGTTCCGGGGTGTCCTCCGGCTTCAGGTAGCCGATGAGGATGTAGAGGACCAGGGAGACGGCCAGCGGGACCGAGACCTGGTACTGGAGGGGGACGCCGCCGTCCACGTTCCAGTTGATCGGGTAGTTGACCAGCCAGAAGGCGAACAGGCCGGCCGCCCAGCTGGTGAGCGCGGCCGTGGGGCCGGAGCGGCGGAAGGGGCGGAGCAGGCCCAGCATCATCGGGATCGCGATCGGGCCCATCAGACCGGCCACCCACTTGATGACCACGGTGATGATGTCCTTGAAGGTGGGGGAGTTGATCTGGGTGGCCACCGTCATGGACAGGCCGAGGAAGACGACCGTGGTGACGCGGGCCGCGATCAGGCCGGAGCGTTCGTTCCACGCCCGCGCCCGCTGCGAGACGACCGGGGCCACGTCACGGGTGAAGACGGCCGCGATCGCGTTGGCGTCGGAGGAGCACATCGCCATCGTGTGGGAGAAGAAGCCGACGATGACCAGGCCCAGCAGGCCGTGCGGGAGGAGCTGTTCGGTCATCAGGCCGTAGGAGTCGGAGCCGTCCGGCTTCTGGGCGTGGACCAGGAGCGGCGACATCCACATCGGGAAGAAGAGGACGACCGGCCAGACCAGCCAGAGGGCGGCGGACAGGCGGGCGCTGCGCTCGGCCTCCTTCGGGCTGCCCGTCGCCATGTAGCGCTGGGCCTGGTTGAGCATGCCGCCGTTGTACTCGAAGAGCTTGATGAAGAGGAAGGCGAGGAGGAAGACCGTGCCGTAGGGGCCGACGAGCGGCTTGCCGTGGCCGTGCAGGGCCGGCTGGTTCCAGGCGTCGAAGAAGCCGATGCCCTTGTCGTTCAGCTTGAGGACGACGGCCACGAACATCGAGATGCCGGCCAGGAGCTGGATGACGAACTGGCCGAGCTCGGTGAGCGCGTCCGCCCACAGGCCGCCGATCGTGCAGTAGACGGCGGTGATCGCGCCGGTGATCAGGATGCCCTGGTTGAGGGAGACCCCGGTGAACACCGACAGCAGGGTGGCGATCGCCGCCCACTTCGCGGCCACGTCCACGATCTTCAGCAGCATGCCGGACCAGGCGAGGGCCTGCTGGGTGGAGAGGTTGTACCGGTTCTTCAGGTATTCGAGCGGGGACGCCACGTGCAGGCGGGAGCGCAGGCGGTTGACGCGCGGGGCGAAGAGTTTCGAGCCGATCGCGATGCCCAGCGCGATCGGGAAGGACCAGGTGACGAACGAGGTCACGCCGTAGGTGTAGGCGATGCCCGCGTACCCGGTGAACATCACCGCGCTGTAGCCCGACATGTGGTGCGAGATGCCGGACAGCCACCAGGGCATCTTGCCGCCCGCGGTGAAGAAGTCACTGACGTTGTCCACGCGTTTGTGCGACCAGACGCCGATCGCGACCATCACACCGAAGTAGCCGATGAGCACGGCCCAGTCGAGCCCGTTCATGCGCCCCCCTTCCAGGGTCCGCCTACTGAACTCCGCTCAGCTGGCTGGCACTTCGCATAAGCGGAGCGGGGACGGGGAAGGCCGCGAAGTGCCCGCTCATCGTGGGTTCCTTTACGAGGGCACGACAAGCGGGCGTAAGGTCAAGGGAAAGTAAAATCGTTCGTCTTCCTGACCTTGGTTCATGAATATGAACCCCGTGATGGTCCGGAAATCGCCCCTCAGCGCATCAGCTCCCCCGCGTTGACCAGCAGCGACTGGCCCGTGATGGCCCGTGCCCGGTCCGACGCCAGGAACACCGCCGCGTCCGCCACGTCCCCGTCCGTCGCCAGCTCCGGCAGCGCCATCCGCCCGGTCAGCCGGCCCAGCACCTCGTCCTCCGGCACCCCTTCCGTGTGCGCGGTGAACTGGACGTACGCCTGCACCGGCGGCCCCCACATCCAGCCCGGCAGCACGGTGTTGACCCGGATCCGGTGCGGTCCCAGCTCCCGGGCCAGCGAGTACATCGCGCTGGTCAGCGCCCCCTTGGAGGCGGCGTACGCGGCCTGCCGGACCTGCGAGGGCGCGGCGACCGCCGACTGCGTCCCGATGAAGACGACCGAACCGCCGCCCGCCGCCCTCATCCCCGGCAGGCACGCCCGGGTCATCCGCAGCGTCCCCAGCAGGTTCACGTCGATCACCGAGGCCCAGGTGGCGAAGTCGGCGTCCTCGACCCCGCCGAAGTAGGAGTCCCACGCGGCCACCTGGACCACCGCGTCGATCCCGCCGAACCGCTCCCGGGCCAGCGCGGCCAGCGCCGCGCACTGCCCCTCGTCGGTGATGTCGGTGGGCAGGTACGCGGTCCTGGTGCCCTCCGGATCGATCCCGGCCGCGCTCTTCGCGAGGTTCGCCTCGGTCCGCGCACCCAGCACCGCGTTCCCGCCGTCCCGTACGACGGCCGCCGCGACCTGGTGCCCGAGCCCGGCGCCGACTCCCGAGACGACGACGGTCTTGCCCGCGAGCAGCGACATGGAAGCCTCCTGAACCCTGGCGCTTTATCTGACGGAGCGTCAGAGTATGGGCGACCACCGGAAAGGGGAACCGCATGAGCGACGACACCCGCAGTGACGTCTACGCCGAACTCGCCGCCGTGGGCCCGTACGGCGTCCACCCGGGCCACGCCCTCATCACCATGGTCGAACCGCACCCCGGGCACGAGTACGCGTACAACCGCTGGTACGAGGACGACCACTACTACGCGGGCGCGATGGCCATGCCCTGGATGTACGCCGGGCGCCGCTGGGTCGCCACCCGGGACCTGCAACTCCTGCGCTACCCCGAGAAGTCGGCCGTCGCCCAGCCGGTGACCGCCGGGTGCTACATCTCCACGTACTGGATCACCGACGGCCGCTACGCCGACCACATGAAGTGGACGGTTGCCATCAACAGGCGGCTGAACCGGGACGCCCGGGTCTACCAGGACCGCACCCACGTCTTCACGGCGTTCCAGGACCACGAGGCCACCGTGTACCGGGACGGGGCCGCCGGGCCGCGCGACTTCCACGCCCTCGACCACCCCTACGCGGGACTGGTGGTGGAGGTCCTCGACAGCGATTCGGCGGAGCAACGGGCCGAACTGGTGGAGTGGTTGCGCGGACGGCACCTGCCGAAGAAGCTGGCGGGTTCACCGTCCGCCATGGTGACCCTCTTCCGGCCGACCCCGCTGCCCGGCGACCGGATGACGTACGTGAAACAGGTGGAGGGGGTGGACACCCGGCTGACCCTGCTCTGGTTCCTGGAGAGCGACCCGCGGGAGTGCTGGGACGACCGCTTCACCGGCCTGGACGAGGAGGTCGCCGGGTCGGGTCTCGGGCGGGTGGAGCTGGTCGCGCCGTTCGTGCCGACCGTGCCGGGCACCGACCGGTACGTCGCGGAGCTGCGCTGAGCCGGGAGACGTGTTCCGGCCGTCCCGGCGGCCGAGTTCCGACATCAGGCGCCGTGACTTCCCGCAGTGCGCGCCGGGTTTCCACCGCGTGCGGGCGCCGGGCGGGGGCCGTGTCCCCATACAGAAATGACCGACGCAACCGCAGCGACGACGACCGTTCCTGCCGTTCCGGCGCGTGACCGCACCACCTGGGCGGAGCTCTTCTTCGACCTGGTCCTCGCGTTCGGCGTGGGCCAGGTCGCCCACCCGATGGCCGTGCACCCGAGCTGGCCGGTGCTGGGCGAATGCCTGCTCGTGCTGGTCCCGCTCTGGTGGGCCTGGGTGGACGTGGTCATGGCGATGAACGCCGTGCTGGAGACCAACCTCCAGAGGGTGTTCCTGCTGCTGACCGCGCTCGCCGTCTACGGCATGGCCGTGGCCGCCCCGCTCGCCCTGGAGGACCGTGAGGCGGCCCTGCTGTACTCCGGAAGCTACCTCGCCCTGCGCCTGCTGATCGGGGAGGCGATCCGCAAGGAGTGCGCCCTCTACACCATCCACCCCTACCGGGCCGGACTCGCCTTCGCCCTGGTCCTGTTCGCCTGCGCAACCGTGCCGGCACCCTGGCGCGAGGTCTGCTGGGCCTGCGCCGTCCTGGCCGAGGTCGTCGCGCCCGTCGTACTCAGCGGCCACCTGCGCCAGTTGGCGTTCGGCGTCAACCATCTGCCCGAGCGGTTCGGCCTGTTCGTGATGATCGCCCTCGGCGAGAACGTCTTCGCCGTCGGCGCCGGCGCGGCCACCGGCACCCTCGCCCCGGCCGAACTCACCGCCCTCGTCCTCGCGTTCCTGGTCGGCTGCGCCCTGTGGTGGCTCTACTTCCACCTGGTGGCCTCGGCCGTCGCGCACGCCCTGCGCACCCACCCGACCCCGTCCGTCGTCGTCCGCGACGTGCTCAGCTACGGCCATCTCGTCCTGGTCGTCGGGCTGTTGCTGGTCTCCGTCGGCGCCACCCGCACCGTCCGCCACCCCCTGCACACCCCGGACGGGCTGAGCGCCGCCCTGCTGCCGTCCGGCGCCGCCCTCTTCATGCTGGCGTTCTGCTACACCCGCCGCCGCATGTTCGGCGCCGCGTCCGCCACCCGGTTCTACTGCGGCCTCGCCCTGCTCGCCCTCGCCCTGCCGTTCTGGCGGCTCCCGGGCGTGGCCACCCTCGCCGTCACCACCGTGCTGCTCCTGCTGGTCAACGCCGTCGAGCACTGGCTGATCAGCACCGGCCGGCAGGTGCCGCTGATCCTGCGCAACCGGGCGTTCGGGACGGCGTGACGGCGGCCCCGAGGCGGTCCGCCGGCGGCCCGGCGGCGGTCCTGCGGCGACCTGACGTAGTAGGGCGAGGGACCTGGGGGAGTGCCCGACGGCCTTCCGGAGCGGTCTCGGCGGGACGCGGAGCGTTTCTAGGTTCGCTGTATGGAACCTTCCGGCTCCCGCCTTTCCGGCACCGATGACGAAGAGGAAGAGGAGGTGGCTTGATGCCGTCCCGCAGCGCCCTACCCGGCCTGCTCTCCCTGTCACTTGGCTACTTCAGCCTCGGGACGATCTCGCTGGCGGTCGTCGGCCTGAACGGCCCGATCGGCGACGACCTGCACGTCCAGCCGGCCACGGTGGGCATCCTGGTCACCGTCTTCGCGCTGACCTTCGCGGTCTGCGCACCCACCGCCCCCATCCTGCTGCGCCGGTGGAACCGCAAGCGGGTGCTGCTCGTGGGCATCGGCCTGCTCACCGTCGGCGCGGCGCTCGGCGCCCTCGCGCCGAACTACGGCTTCCTCACCGTCACCCGGGTGCTCGGCGCGATGGGGGCCGCGGTCTTCGGGCCCGGCGCCTCGGCGGCCGGCGCGCTGATCGTGCCGCCCGAGCGCCGGCAGCGGGCCCTCGCCACGGTGTTCGGCGGCATGACGGCCGCCGCGGTGCTCGGCGTCCCGCTCGCCTCGTTCCTCGGCGGCTCGCTGGGCTGGCGCCCTGCACTGCTCGGGGTGGCCGCGCTGTCCGCGCTCTCGTTCGTCGCGGTCCTGGTGTTCGTCCCGGAGATCCCGGCCGGCGAACCGCCGACCGTCGGCGCCTACCGCGAGGCGATGCGCACGCCTGCCACCGCGGCGACGGTCACCACGACGCTGCTGTTCATGGCCGCCCAGTTCACCGTCTACGGCATCGCGGGCGCCTACCTGAAGGACCGCTTCGGCGCGTCCTCCGGGCTGATCTCGCTCACCCTGCTCGCCTTCGGCGTCATCGGGGTGGCGGGCAACGCGTGCGCGCCGCGGATCGCCGAGCGGCTGGGCGGCGGGCGCACGGTGAGCGTCGCGGTGCTCGGGCTCGCGCTCGGGTTCGTGCTGCTGCTGGTCGCTCCGCACTCCGCGCCCGGGGTGGTCTTCTTCGCGTTCTGGGCGTTCTTCAGCCAGATGTACCAGGCGCCGCAGCAGGCGCGGCTGGTGGAACTGGTGCCGTTGCAGCCGGGGCTGATCCTCGCGCTGAACGCCGCGGCGCTGTACCTG
>NZ_JBEZLP010000053.1:0-54589 GCF_040652195.1 Streptomyces sp. NPDC048278 | reverse complement strand
CCCGTCGACGGAACGTTCCGTCGACGGGCGCCGGAGGGTCGTAAACCAGTCAGGCCGGTGAAAGATCAGGTCCACGAACGGGGGACAGCGGGTTACGACGTGACGCCGGACCAGCGGCCGTCCGGTCAGGTCGGTGAACGTACGACCGGTCGGTGACGGGCGACCGGTGGGGCCGGTCGGTGATCCCCGAGATCCGGGATCGGTGATCGGCCATCAGTGGTCGGCCATCAGTGACGGGCCGTCGGTGATCGGTCGGTCGGTGTTCGGTCGGTGTCGGCGGATGCCGGCCGCAGGTGTGGGCCGCAGGTGTGGGCCGGTCAGTGGATGATGCCGGTGCGCAGGGCCACGGCGACCATCCCGGCGCGGTCGCCCGTGCCGAGCTTGCGGGCGATGCGGGCGAGGTGGCTCTTGACGGTGAGGGCGGACAGTCCCATGGAGACGCCGATCGCCTTGTTCGACTGGCCCTCCGCGACCAGCCGGAGCACCTCGACCTCACGGCCGGAGAGCTCGCGGTAGCCGCCCGGGTGGCTCGGGGCACCCGGGGGGCGGCGGTGCATGCGGGCGGCGGCGCCGATGGGAGCGGCACCGGGTCGGGTGGGGAGCCCGATGTTGGTGCGGGTGCCGGTGACGACGTAGCCCTTGACCCCGCCGGCCAGGGCGTTGCGCACGGCGCCGATGTCGTCGGCGGCCGACAGGGCCAGGCCGTTGGGCCAGCCCGCCGCGCGGGTCTCGGACAGGAGGGTCAGGCCGGAGCCGTCGGGGAGGTGGACGTCGGCGACGCAGATGTCGCGGGGGTTGCCGATGCGGGGACGAGCCTCCGCGATGGACGAGGCCTCGATGACATCGCGCACGCCGAGCGCCCACAGGTGGCGGGTGACGGTGGAGCGGACGCGCGGGTCGGCCACGACCACCATGGCGGTGGGCTTGTTCGGGCGGTAGGCGACCAGGCTTGCGGGCTGCTCTAGGAGAACGGACACCAGGCCTCCTGGGTGGGGGACGGGGCCGGCTTGTGGGGAAGAAGCCGGGACGAACCGTGCTTTCAAGGTCACAGTCGTCTTCGGCACCAAACCCGTCCGCCTTTAGAGAATGATCACGATCTGGTGAGTAACAATACGTGCAATTCGGACACGCGATCGATCATCCGAAGATCGAATCGGTTCGGGCCGTTGCTGTACGGGACAGAAAGTGGCCGTATCGACAAAGGGATGGTCAATGAAGGGTGAGTCGACGGGACTCGGGTGGACAGGGTGAGCCGACGGGACCCGGGTGGACGGGTCCCCGATCCGCGACGGTGCGGGTTCAGCGCGCCTGCGGGTCGCGGCGCTGCGGCAGGGTGACCACCGAGGCGTCGCCCGGTGAAGCCGGCGGCAGGCCCGCCACCTGCGCCAGCAGGTCGCACCACGAGGCGAGATGGGCGGCGGTGTCCGGCACGCCGGCACGGCCCTCCCGGGGTGTCCAGGAGGCCCGGATCTCGATCTGCGAGGCGGCGGGGCGCGCGGACAGCCCGCCGAAGTAGTGCGAACTGGCGCGCGTCACGGTCCCGCTCGGCTCGCCGTACGACAGGCCGCGCGCCTGGAGGGCCCCGGTCAGCCACGCCCAGCAGACGTCCGGCAGCAGCGGATCGGCCGCCATCTCCGGCTCCAGCTCCGCGCGTACCAGGGTGACCAGCCGGAACGTGCCGTGCCAGGCCTCGTGCCCGGCCGGGTCGTGCAGCAGCACGAGACGCCCGTCGGCGAGATCCTGCTCGCCGTCGACGACCGCGGCCTCCACGGCGTACGCGAACGGGGCGAGACGCTGCGGGGCGGGCGTCGGCTCCACCTCGACCTGGGGCCGCAGCCGGGCACCGCGCAGCGCGTCGACCGCGGCCCGGAAGGCCGGCGGTACCGGTGGCGCCGTACTCCCGGTATGTCCTTCGTCCTCCTCGGTGTCCTTCCCCTCGCCCATCCCGCCAGCGCCGTCCGACAGTCGTCCCTGAGCCGCAGCCATGCGGGGAAGAGTAAGGGGAACGACGCCTTCGCGCAGGGAGAGACACCACCTAAGGGCCATGTAAGGGCGCCGCGATGCCGGCTTCCGGGGCGTGCGAGACTTGCCGTCGTGAGTGCGAACGGAAGCCCCGCGGGCCAGCAGCCGACAGCGACGTACGACAGTGCCTTCCTCAAGGCGTGCAGGCGTGAACCCGTGCCGCACACCCCCGTGTGGTTCATGCGCCAGGCCGGCCGTTCGCTGCCCGAGTACCACAAGGTGCGCGAGGGCATCCCGATGCTGGAGTCGTGCACGCGGCCCGAGCTGGTCGCCGAGATCACCCTCCAGCCCGTGCGCCGGCACGGCGTGGACGCGGCGGTCTACTACAGCGACATCGTCGTCCCGCTCAAGGCCATCGGCATCGACCTGGACATCAAGCCCGGCGTCGGCCCGGTCGTCGCGCACCCGATCCGCACCCGCGCCGACCTCGCCCAGCTCCGCGACCTCACCCCCGAGGACGTCTCCTACGTCACCGAGGCCGTCGGCCTGCTCACCGCCGAGCTCGGCCCGACCCCGCTGATCGGCTTCGCCGGCGCCCCCTTCACCCTCGCGAGCTACCTCGTCGAGGGCGGCCCCTCACGCACGTACGAGAACGCCAAGGCGATCATGTACGGCGACCCGGAGCTCTGGGCCGACCTGCTCGACCGCCTCGCCGACATCACGGCCGCCTTCCTCAAGGTGCAGATCGAGGCCGGTGCCTCCGCCGTCCAGCTCTTCGACTCCTGGGCCGGCGCGCTCGCCCCCGCCGACTACCGGCGCTCGGTGCTGCCCGCCTCCGCGAAGGTCTTCGACGCCGTCGCCGGATACGGCGTCCCGCGTATCCACTTCGGCGTCGGCACCGGTGAACTGCTGAAGCTCATGGGCGAGGCCGGCGCGGACGTCGTCGGCGTCGACTACCGGGTCCCGCTCGACGAGGCCGCCCGCCGCGTCGGCCCCGGCAAGGCGCTCCAGGGCAACCTCGACCCGGCCGTCCTGTTCGCCGGCAAGGACGCGGTGGAGACCAAGGCGCGCGAGGTGCTCGACGCGGCGGCCGGTCTCGAAGGGCACGTCTTCAACCTGGGCCACGGCGTGATGCCGTCCACCGACCCGGACGCGCTGACCCGCCTCACCGAGTTCGTCCACACCGAGAGCGTGCGCTGACCCGGTCCGCTACCAGCCGTGCCGGGGCCGGGCCCGCCTGCCGAACAGCAGGCCGCGCGGTTCCGGCGGCGGAGGCGTGCCCGGCTTGAGCGGCCAGGCGAGCACCATGCCCACCAGGAAGCCGACGATGTGCGCCGCGTACGCCACGGTCCCGGCGTCCGAGACGCCCTCGCCGGACGAGTACACGGCCTGGAGCACGAACCAGAAGCCCAGCACCAGCCAGGCCGGCAGCCGCAGCGGCAGGAAGACCAGGAACGGGACGAGCACCCAGACCCTGGCCGTCGGGTAGAGGACGAGATACGCGCCGAGGACGCCGGCGATCGCGCCGGACGCGCCGATCAGCGGGTCGCCCGACGAGGCGTTGAGGAGCGCGAAGCCGTAGCCGGCCGCGTACCCGCAGAAGACGTAGAAGAGGATGAAACGGATGTGGCCCATCCGGTCCTCGACGTTGTTGCCGAAGATCAGCAGGAAAAGCATGTTGCCCAGCAGGTGCAGCCAGCTGCCGTGCAGGAACATCGCCGTGAAGACCGACAGCGCCGGCGACTTGGCGTAGCCGGGCGGGCCGATCACGCACCCGGGGCCGTTCCGGCCGACGCCCACCTGGCCGGTCGGGACCAGCTGCGGCATCTGATGGTGGATCAGCTCCTTGGGGACCACCGCGTAGTGGTCCATGAAGGCCTGGAGATGACACAGCTGCGACAGGTCGCTGCCGCCGGCCACGGAGCCGGCTATGCCGGGCGTGAAGAGGAAGACGAGCACGTTCGCGGCGATCAGCGCGTACGTCACGTACGGCGTGCGACGCACCGGGTTCACGTCATGAACGGGGATGACCACAGCTGACTAGTGCCCAGGGAGGGGGCGCTCGATGCGCGGGGCGCCCCGGTGAACGTCGTCACGCGCGCGTGCGTATGTCCTTGCGACCGACGTGAGGTTCAGGCGACGTGAGGAACAGGCGATGAACGAGCGGGTTACTTCTCCGGGATTCCCTCCCATGCAGGCCCTGCCCGACGGTGAGGCCGAGATCTCCCTGGTCGTGCGGCTGCCCTGGGAGGACGTGGCGCGGCTCGGTCAGGAGGCCGGGCGGCTGGCCGCGCAGATGCAGCGGCCGGTGACGCTGGACGAGGCGGTGAGCAACCGGCTGCGGTCGACGCGGCCGGTTGCTGCGCATGCGCGGCCGGGGACCGAGCAGCCTGCTGCCGCGGCTGCGCCCGGTGGGGCGGGGGTCACTTCGCTGCCGCGGATCAGTGGGACGGCTTGATCGCCGTTGTGGGGGTGCGGGTGCGTGGGGGCTGGTCGCGCAGTTCCCCGCGCCCCTTGGTAGGCGGCCTGGGCGCTTCTCAGAAAGTCCCGCTGCGTACCTTGGCCGTTGCCTTGCGCGCGGCCACGAGTACCGGGTCCCACACCGGTGAGAACGGTGGGGCGTAGCCCAGGTCCAGGGCTGTCATCTGTTCCACCGTCATGTTGGCCGTGAGGGCGACCGCCGCGATGTCGACGCGTTTGCCCGCGCCCTCCCGGCCGACGATCTGGACGCCGAGGAGGCGGCCCGTGCGGCGTTCCGCGAGCATCTTGACCGTCATGGGGGTGGCGCCGGGGTAGTACCCGGCGCGGCTCGTGGACTCGATGGTGACCGTCTCGAACTGGAGGCCCACCCGGAGCGCGTCCTTCTCGCGCAGGCCGGTGCGGGCGATCTCCAGGTCGCACACCTTGCTGACCGCGGTGCCGACGACACCCGGGAACGTGGCGTAGCCGCCGCCCACGTTGGTGCCGATGACCTGGCCGTGCTTGTTGGCGTGGGTGCCCAGCGGGATGTACTGCTCCTGGCCCGAGACCAGGTTCAGGACCTCCACGCAGTCGCCGCCCGCCCAGATGTCCTCGTGCCCGCGCACCCGCATCGCGAGGTCGGTGAGGAGGCCGCCGTGCCCGCCGACGGGCAGGCCGGCGGCCTCGGCGAGGCCCGTCTCCGGGCGGACGCCGATGCCCAGGATCACCACGTCCGCCGGGTACTCGGCGTCCTCCGTGGCCACCGCGCGCACCCTGCCGTCCTGGCCGGTGAGCACCTTGGTGACCTCGGTGTCGTCGACCATGGTGATGCCGAGGCCCGCCATGGCCTCGTGCACCAGGCGTCCCATGTCCGGGTCGAGCGTGGACATCGGCTCGCTGCCGCGGTTGACGACCGTCACCTCGTAGCCCCGGTTGATCAGTGCCTCGGCCATCTCGACGCCGATGTAGCCGGCGCCGACCACCACGGCCCGGCGGCCACGCGTGCGTGCCAGCGTGTCGAGGAGGGCCTGGCCGTCGTCCAGGGTCTGCACGCCGTGCACGCCCGGCGCGTCCGCGCCCGGCATGTCGGGGCGGATCGGGCGGGCACCGGTGCCGATGACGAGCTTGTCGTACGGCGTCCAGGACTCGGCGCCGGAATCGACGTCACGCGCGCGTACCCGCTTCCCGGCCACGTCGATCTCCGTGACCTCGGTGCGCATCCGCAGGTCGATCGCGCGGGCGCGGTGCTCCTCGGGGGAGCGGGCGATCAGATGGTCCCGCTCCTCGACCTCGCCGCCGACCCAGTACGGGATCCCGCACGCCGAGTAGGAGGTGAAGTGGCCGCGTTCGAAGGCCACGATCTCCAACTCGTCCGGTCCCCGCAGCCGGCGCGCCTGGGACGCCGCGGACATGCCCGCGGCGTCACCGCCGATCACGACCAGTCGTTCCCGTCCACCGCTCATGCTCATGCGAACACGCTACGGGGCGCGGGGATTTCGGGCTCGCTCAGGTCTCGCTGCCGGGCCGCGCGGGGGTACGGCGCCGGCGGGCGAGCCGCCACCACAGCAGCGCCAGGACGGCCGCCAGGGCGGCGAACGGCAGGGCCGCGCCCAGCGCCAGGGCGATCCAGCGCAGCATGGTGACGAAGACGTGCCAGCCGCCCGCAAGGGCGTCCACGAACCCCGGCGAGTCGTCCTTCGCGGCTGCCTTCCGCACCGGTGTCGGGGTGAGCGACAGCGTGATCGTGGCCATGCTCGTACGGTCCTTCAGGGACGCCTGCTGGGCCAGCAGCGACTCCAGGTCGGCCTCCCGGCTGCTCAACTCCCCTTCCAGGGTGACCACGTCACCGAGCTTGGCCGCCCGGTCCATCAGCTCGCGGATCCGGGCCACGCTGGCCCGCTGCGACCTGACCCGGCTGTCCACGTCGACCACCTGGTCGGTGACGTCCTGCGCCTTCGCCGTGCGGTCGATCAGCTTGCCCGAGCCCTGGAGGCCGGCGAGCACCTCGTCGTACTTCTCGGCGGGGACCCGGAGGACCACGCGGGTGCGTTCGCGGCCCCCGGAGTCCCGGGTGGTGGTCTCGTCGCCGACGTAGCCGCCGGCGTTTTCGGCCGTGGTGCGGGCCGCGTCGAGCGCCTTGGGCACGTCCTTGACCTGCACGGTCAGGGAGGCGGTGCGGATGATCCGGCTGGCGGTGAGGGCGGGCGCGGTCCTGCCGGTCCCGCTGCCGCTGTCCTTGGCGCCCGCCGAGCCCGCCGCCTCCGTGGCGGCGCTGTTGACGTCGGCCTTGGCCGCGCTCGCGGAGTCGCCGTCGGAACCGCCGTCCGCGCTGCATCCGGTGAGGACGAGGGCGGCGGCGAGCAGCAGGCCGGCGAGGGCGGTGCGTACGGGTCGTGCGGGTCGTGCGGGACGGCGCATGGTTCCCCCCGGGGACGGTGACAACTGACGCGACTTCGACGCCGGGGCGGGGCGGGACGTTCGGGGGCCGACGGTTCCGGTGCGGTCACGGTCCGGACGCGTACGGGTCACCGGGCCGGGGCGGGAGTGTCAGCGCGGTCTGAGAGAGTGAGGTCATGAGCGCAACGGGTACAAGCACGGGCCGGGTCGTCGTCGTCGGAGCAGGGATCGCGGGGCTGGCCGCGGCGCACCGGCTGCTGGACCGGGGCGCGCGCGTGACCGTGCTGGAGGCCTCGGAGCGAGTCGGCGGCAAGCTGCTGCCCGGCGAGATCGCGGGCGTCCGGGTCGACCTGGGCGCCGAGTCGATGCTGGCCCGCAGGCCCGAGGCGGTCGCCCTCGCCCGCGAGGCGGGGCTCGGCGAGCGGTTGCAGGCCCCCGCCACCGCCACCGCCTCGATCTGGACCCGGGACGCGCTGCGCCCCATGCCCAAGGGCCATGTCATGGGCGTCCCCGGCACCGCCGCCGCGCTGTCCGGCGTGCTGTCCGAGGAGGGCCTCGCCCGGATCGGGCGCGACGCCGACCTGCCCCGCACCGAGGTCGGCGACGACGTGGCGGTGGGCGCGTACGTGGCCGCCCGGCTGGGCCGGGAGGTCGTCGACCGGCTGGTCGAGCCCCTGCTCGGCGGGGTCTACGCGGGCGACGCGTACCGCATCTCGATGCGCTCCGCGGTCCCGCAGCTCTACCAGGCCGCGCGGACCCACGACTCGCTGACGGAGGCCGTCCGCGAGATCCAGGCCAAGGCGACGGCCAACCAGCAGACCGGACCGGTCTTCATGGGCATCGAGGGCGGCGTCGGCACCCTGCCGCTCGCGGTGGCCGAGTCGGTCCGGGCCCGCGGCGGCGAGATCCTCACCGGCACGCCCGTGACCGGACTGCGCAGGGAACCCCTGGGCTGGCGGATCGCCACGGCCGACCGGGTGCTGCACGCCGACGCCGTGGTCGTCGCCGTACCGGCGCCCGCCGCCGCCGGCCTGCTGCGCGCCGAGGCACCCGCAGCCGCGGCCGAACTGGCCGCCGTCGAGTACGCCTCGATGGCCCTGATCAGCCTCGCCTACCGACGCACCGGGCTCGGCCTGCCCGCCGGCAGCGGCTTCCTCGTCCCGCCCGTCGACGGCCGCACCATCAAGGCCGCCACCTTCGCCTCCCAGAAGTGGGGCTGGATCGCCGACGAGGACCCCGACGTCGTCGTCCTGCGCACCTCCGTCGGCCGGTACGGCGAGACCGCGGTCCTCGGCCGCGACGACACCGACCTCGTGGAGCTGTCCCGGCACGACCTGCGCGCGGCCACCGGCCTGGACGCCACGCCGCTGGAGACCCGCGTCACCCGCTGGACCGACGGCCTGCCCCAGTACCCGGTCGGCCACCACGCGCGCGTGGCCCGCGTCCGCGCGCACGTCGCCGGACTCCCGGGCCTCGCGGTGTGCGGCGCGCAGTACGACGGCGTCGGCATCCCCGCCTGCGTCGCGAGCGCGTACGCGGCGGTGGACCAGCTGGCGGGCGACCTCGCCGGGGTGGAGGAGCTGACGGCCAACCCGGTGCAGAGCCTGCACGGCGGAGCGGGAGAATAGGGACCATGAGTGACGACGCCCCCACCACCGAGTCCGGCAGGATCCCGAACAAGGGCAAGCTGGCCAAGGACCTCAACGAGGTCATCCGCTACACCCTGTGGTCGGTCTTCCAGCTGAAGGACGTGCTGCCCGAGGACCGCACGGGCTATGCCGCCGAGGTCCAGGAGCTGTTCGACCAGCTCGCCGCCAAGGACGTGACCGTCCGCGGCACCTACGACGTCTCCGGGCTCCGCGCCGACGCCGACCTGATGATCTGGTGGCACGCGGAGACCAGCGACCAGCTCCAGGAGGCGTACAACCTCTTCCGCCGCACGAAGCTGGGCCGCGCGCTCACGCCGGTGTGGTCGAACATGGCGCTGCACCGCCCCGCCGAGTTCAACCGCTCGCACATCCCGGCGTTCCTCGCCGACGAGACCCCGCGCGACTACGTCAGCGTGTACCCGTTCGTGCGGTCGTACGAGTGGTACCTGCTGCCCGACGAGGACCGCCGCCGGATGCTCGCCGACCACGGCAAGATGGCCCGCGGCTACCCGGACGTGCGGGCCAACACGGTCGCCTCGTTCTCGCTCGGCGACTACGAGTGGGTGCTGGCCTTCGAGGCCGACGAGCTGTACCGCATCGTCGACCTCATGCGCCACCTGCGCGGTTCCGAGGCCCGCCGGCACGTCCGCGAGGAGGTCCCGTTCTACACGGGCCGCCGCAAGGACATCGCGGAGCTGGTCGCGGGCCTCGCCTGACGTCCGTCAGTGCCGGCCGGTCTTGCCCTTCAGGGATTCCCGCACGGTCTTCCCCCGGGCATGGTCGGCCGGTGCCGTCGCCTTCGGCTCCGCGTGCCCGGCGCACGAGGCGCGCCGGTTCGGGAGCCGGCCCTCCAGCAGGTAGGCCTCCAGGTAGCCGTTCACGCACTTGTTGGGGCCGCCGCCGATGCCGTGCGTGCCCGCGTCCCGCTCGGTCACCAGTACCGAGTCGGACAGCCGCCGGTTCATCTCCAGCGCGCCCGCGTACGGCGTGGCCGCGTCCCGCTCGGCCTGGAGGATGAGCGTCGGCGGCAGCTCACCGGGGCCGGTCCGCACGTCCAGCGCCTGCTGCCGGGGCACCGGCCAGTAGGCGCAGGGCAGGTTCATGAAGGCGTTGTCCCAGGTCTCGAAGGGCGCCACGCGCGCGAGCCGGGTGTTGTCCCGGTTCCAGGTCTGCCACTTCGTCGGCCAGGACGTGTCGTTGCACTCGACGGCCGTGTAGACCGCGTTGCCGTTCTCCGCCTCGGCGGCCGTCTCCGCCGCCGGTGCCGCCAGCCGGACCAGCGGCTTGGCGTCCCCCTTCAGGAACTTGGACAGTGCCTCCGCCCGGCTCGGCCAGAAGTCGTCGTAGTACCCGGCCGACAGGAACGCGCCCTGCAACTGCCCCGGCCCGACCTTCCCGCCGGCCGCCTTCTTCGCCAGGCGCTTGGCCGCCTTGTCGTAACTCGCCTGCACCTTCGCGGCGGTGTCGCCCAGTTTGTACACGGCGTCGTTCCTGGCGATCCACTCCCGGAAGTCCGCCCAGCGGCTCTCGAACGCGGCGGACTGCTCCAGGTTGTTCCGGTACCAGACCTGCGCCGGGTCCGGGTTCACCGCGGAGTCCAGCACCATCCGCCGTACGTGCGAGGGGAAGAGGGTCGCGTACAGCGCGCCGAAGTAGGTGCCGTACGAGGCGCCCATGAAGGTCAGCCGGTTTTCGCCGAGGGCCGCGCGCAGCACGTCCAGGTCACGGGCGTTGTTGAGCGAGGTGTAGTGGCGCAGCTTGCTCCCGGAGCGCTTCAGGCAGCCTTGCGCGTACGCCTTCGCCTCCTTGATCCGGGCCTTCTTGTACTCCTCGGAGGGGTGCGCCGGCGACTGCGACGGCGCCTTGTAGAAGTGCCTGGGGTCGACGCAGGACAGCGGGGCGGAGCGGTCGACGCCGCGCGGGGCGTAGCCGACCAGGTCGTAGGCGGCGGCGAGGCGCTTCCACTCGGGCAGTACGCCGACCATCGGGAAGAGCATGCCGGAGGCGCCGGGCCCGCCCGGGTTGTAGACCAGGACACCCTGCCGGGGCACCTTGCGCTTGCTGTTGTGCGGGTCCTTGTGGGTGGCCGCCACCCGGCTGACGGTCAGTCTGATCTGCTTGCCGTCCGGGTGCGCGTAGTCCAGCGGGACGCTCACCGTGCCGCACCGGAGGGTGTCCGGCGCCTCCAGGTCGGCGGCGCACCGGCCGAAGTCGATGCCCGCGGCACGCGCCCGCGCGGCGGCGACCGCGGTGCCGTGCAGTTCGGCCGCCGCCGTGTCCGGGACGCGGGGGGCGCTCCCGGCCGGGGCGGCGGCCAGGGTGGTCAGGATCAGTGACCCGGCGGCCGAGTACAGGGCGGGGGCTCTCATGGCGTATCCCTTCGGAGCAACGGCTGCGGTGGCGTGGCGGCAAGGGCACCGCAGCGACTGCACGGCAGCAATAAAAGGGATATTTCGACCGGTTGTCGGCGAAGGCAAGCACCATCGGGCGGGTGTCGGCGCATTGCCCCCTATGCGCCCCCGCTCACTCCCTCGGCAGCTGGTCCCGGTGTGCGAAGGCCGCACGCAGCTCCGGCTCGCCGATCGCGCGGATGCCCCGGACGGCGACCGAGGCCAGCAGCGACTGGTCGTCGGCCGCGCGGTTCGCCCGCCGGTGCAGCGAGCCGAGGAGCCGCTGGCCGGCCGGGGAGGCCCAGCGCGCGTACGGGTGCGCCTCGACCCGGGCGATGGCCAGACAGCTCAGCGTCAGGGTGAGGGGCAGTGCGAACCAGACGGCGACCAGGTCGCGCGGCATCTCGGTCGGCGCGGGCAGCGTGAGCGCGGCGACGCCGAGCCCGAGGATCGCCAGCGCGGCGGCCCGGACCTGCCGGACACCGGAGGCGACCGTCGTCCGCGCCGCCGCGTCGGGCACCGCGAGCCCGGCCCGTACCAGCCCCTCGCCGAGACTGCGCACGGCGTCCGTGTCGGCCGCCGCCGAGCGCACCGGCGCTATCCGCGACTGGCCCTCGGGCCCGATGGCCCCGATCACCGACCGCTCCATGTCGTCCCGCCCGCGCGGGTCCACGACGGTCGCCCAGCCGGTGTGGGCGAGCAGCAGCCGCCGTTGCCGGGCCATGGACACCAGCGTCAGGTCGGCGACCCGCGCGGGCCCGCCGGACAGGAACGCGGCCTCGTACAGCGTCAGATCGTGTCCGTGGCCCGCGTCCGCGCCGACGGCCGCCGTCCGTACGGCGGCCAGGCACAACCGGGTGCAGGCGGTGCCGGCGACGGCCCAGGCCAGGAGCAGGAGAAGGACCCAGAACATGACATGTTTCTATGCCAGGGTCCTGGCCACCGCCATGGCCTGTTCACATTCCGGACCGAGTGTTGTCGGTATGTGACGTTCCGCTTCCCGTGCAGGTCAGGGGTTGCCGGCGGCCGTCTCCGGGCTGGTGGTGGCGGGCGGCAGCGTGTACGTCGGGGACGGGGCCGGGGTCGGTGTCGGCGCCGCTGCGACCGGGGTCGCGTCCGCCGGGGCGACGACGGGCGGTGCGGCGACGGGGGAGGGCGTGGTGGTCAACTGCTGCGCCAGCGTGCCGAAGTCGACGTAGCCGGTCGCCTCCAGGACCTTGATGTGGTCCAGGACGGTGGTGTTGGCGTCGTCGGCGAGATCGCGGACCAGGGTGTTCTGGGTCGCGGCGCGGATCTGGGCGACCACGGAGAAGACCCGGCCGTGCGCCAGCCGCACGATGTTCGCGAACTCGCGGTCGAAGTCCTGCCCCTGCGCGGCGTTCAGCGTGGCGAGCCACTGCTGCTGCTGGGTGTTCGGGCTGTTCGGGATCGGCACGCCGAGCTGGGTGGCGACGGTGCGGACGTGCGCGTCGAGGGAGGCGTGCCCGTCGACGAGGTGCTGCCCCGCCGTCCGGACGGCCGCCGTGGTGCCCTTCTGCTCCGCCATCTCCCCGGCCGGCAGCTCCCACAGCCCGGCGAGGCGGACCTTCACGATGAAGTCCCGGTCCTGCGCGGACAGCGGGCCGTACGCCGTCGACACGGTCTGGGCGCTGAGCACGTTCACCGAGCCGGTGGGGTCCGACCGGTCGGCGTACGACCAGATCGGGAACACCAGGGCGGCGAGGGTCGCCGCCAGGCAGACGATGATCAGCCCGGTACCGCTGAACATGCCTCGTCCCTGGACGGGGGGTCTGGATCGCGCGCGCATGATGCCTCCTGCACCGCACGGTGAGGCTTCGCCGTGCGGGATTGGCATATTACCGACACGCCGGAGACAGCCCTTCGACCGCGGGCCGGTGGGGGTTGCCCGCGCAGTTCCCCGCGTCCCTAAAGACTCAAAAGACTCAAGTGCGGGCAGTCGTGCCGCTGGGGCGGCACGGGTGGGCGCGGCGGCACCTGGCAAGCGCCGGTGAGTGTCCCCACCCCCCCCGCCGCTAGCCCCGCCGCTGCAGCACCCTCCGCGCCAGCGATCGTCGAGGGGTTCGCCCCGCCCGTTCCAGCCACCACTCCTCCAGTCGCCGACGAGAGGCTCCGTCCCCCGGCTGTCCCGCGCGAAGCAAGTACCCGGCGAACTCCAGGGCGTCCCGCCGGTAGCCCCCCGTCATCGGCCGTTCCAGCGCGTACACCAGGAACGCCGCCCGGTACCCCGCGCCCAGAATCTCCGGCAGCTCCGGTGCGAGCTTCGCCACCACGTCCGCCCGCTTCGAAGCCAGCGCCCGCGCCTGCACCCCCATCCGCACCCGGTCGAACCCCTCCGGCACCGGTGTCCCCGCGACCAGCGACGACAGCACCGCGGTCTGTGCGAGACCGACCCGCTGCCGGGTGGCGTCGGGGACCTCGGCGGCGGGAGCCGCCGGCGCGGGCTCCCAGGGGCCGCCGGCCACCGCACCCCCGGCCGCGACCGCCGTCCGGACCGCGGCCAGCTCCCGCTCCAGCTCGGCCGGTTCCGGGAAGTTCTCGTCGCGTTCCAGCAGCACGCCCGGCGGCGCGGTGCGGGACGCGAGGCCGGTGAGGATGTCCAGGACCGCCGGGGGCACCGGGTGGGCGTGGCTGTCGTGCCAGACGCCGTCCCGCTCGAAGCCGCCCGCGACGTGGACGTACGCGATCGCCTCCACGGGGAGTTCGGCGAGCGCCTCGGCCGGGTCCTCGCCCCGGTTGACGTGGTTGGTGTGCAGGTTCGCCACGTCGATCAGCAGCCGCACCCCGGTACGGTCCACGAGGTCGTACAGGAACTGCCCCTCCGTCATCTCCTCGCCCGGCCACGAGACGAGCGCGGCGATGTTCTCGACCGCGAGCGGTACCGGCAGCGCGGCCTGGGCGATGCGGACGTTCTCGCAGAGCACGTCGAGGGCGTCCCGGGTGCGGGGGACGGGGAGCAGGTGGCCGGCCTCCAGGACGGGCGAGGCGGTGCGCGGGCCGCCCGCGCGGACGAACGCGATGTGCTCGGTGACCAGCGGCGCCCCCAGCTCCGTCGCCCGCTCGGCGAGCGCGGCGAGCCGGTCCTCGTCGGGGCGGTCCGCGCCGCCGAGGCCCAGCGAGACGCCGTGCGGTACGACCGTCACCCCGCGCTCGCGCAGCCGCCGCAGCGAGTCGGGGAGGTGGCCCGGACAGGTGTTCTCGGCCACGACCTCGACCCAGTCGATGCCCGGCATGCGCTCCACGGCGTCCGCGATCTCCGGCCGCCAGCCGATGCCCGTCCCCAGCCGCTGAAAGGCCATGGCCCTCCCCCCTCCTGCTCCGGCTGCCGGTTCCGACTGCCTGTTCCGAATGACGGGGGTATGGCCCCGGAGCGCGCCCACGAACCGTGTTGCCTGCCGCTTCAGAGCAACATTTGAGGTTCGGGACCGCGCTCCGGGGAGCTCTTCGGCTACTGGCTGAGCACGCCGCCCTGCGAGTCCTCCGGGTCGGGGCGCCCGGTGTTCACCGTGCCCGGTTCGCCGGGGGACGGCTTGGACGTGGTGCTCACGTTGCCGCTGGCCTGCGCCGCAGGCGCGGAGGGCACCACCACCCCAGGTGCCGGCACCGCGGGGCCGGTCGGACTGGCCGTGGTCGAGTTGGCGATCTCGTTGGCGATCGCCTCGAAGTCGACCTTGCCGGTCTTCTCCAGGATCGTGATGTGGTCGAGCACGGTCTGGTTGGTGTCGGAGGCCAGCTGCCGTACCAGGCTGTTGCGGGTGGTGTTCCGTACCGTCCCGATCGCCGGGAAGATCTTGCCGTGCGCGGCCCGCAGCAGGTTCACGAACTTGTACTCGTACTCCTCGCCGGTCGCCGCCGACATCTCCTGGAGCCAGCCCTGCTGCTGCTCGTTGGGCACGTTGGGCAGGTCGACGCCCAGTTGTGCCGCGACGATCCGCACCCGCCGGTCCAGGTCGGTGTGGCCGACGATCAGATGGTCGCCGGCCTCCTTGATCGCGGCGCTCGGCGCCCGCTCGATCGCCTGCTGCCCGGCCGGCAGCTCCCACAGCCCGGCCAGCCGGACCCGCACGATCAGGTCGCGGTCGGAGGCCGTCAACGGGCCCCACTCGGTCATCACGGTCCCCGCCGCAACGTTGGCCTGCCCGGTGCCGGAGCGGTCGGCGTACGACCACACGGGGTAGACGAGCGCGCCGGCGGTACCGGCGAGGGTCGCCAGAATGAGGGCCGTTCCGTTCAAACGCCGCAAGGGAAGCCTCCCCGTGTCGCTGGTTCAGTGCCTGGACGTACGGGTGTGACGGCGGCGGTGTTCAAACAAACGGCAAAGTTTGCCAGGGGAGTTAAAAAACAGCAGGTCAGCGAAGTGAGGGATGATCCGCGACCACCGTGCAACTGCCCGGCGCGATCTCGGTGAACCCGGCGTCCCGCACCAACGGCAGCCCGCTCTCCGTCAGTTCGCGCCACTCGGCCGGGTCCGCGGTCCGCACGGCGAGCGGGAACCCGGCGTCGCGCCACGCCTCCCGGTCCTGCTCCGACAGCGCCCACCAGGCCAGTTGGGCCCCGTGCCCGGCCTGCGCCATCGTCTTGCCGGCCGACATCTCCAGCTCCGGGTTCAGCCACAGCACGGGCGCGGACCGGTCGGCGTCCGTGGGCGGTTCGGGGTCGTCCAGCTCGGTCCCGGACACCTGTAGCTTGGCCAGCTCCTTGGGCCACCCGTCCAGGGGAACCGGCGGAAACACCCGTACCTCGGCCGACTTCCCCGTGAGGGTGATCCCGGGCAGCTCCCCGGCCCGCCGCCACTCGGCCCCCCGCGCCCGCCGCACGACCTTCCGGATCCGCGCGTCCTCCCAGTCCCGAACGGCCTGCGCCCACTCACCGTCGCCGAGCGCCCGCGGGTCACCGAGCATCGTCAGCACGGCCCGAGCAGCCGTTTCGAGCGCGTCGGTGCGCGCGGGCGGAGCCGACTTCTCGATTCGTACGACGAGCGGCAACACGAATTGAGGTGCCTCGTCACGCTTCGTGGGCTCCGACTGGAAGGGACTGTCGCCGGGGCGCGTGGGAACTTCGCTCACGTCGGCCAACCTATAAGGGGCGCGGGGAACTGCGCGAACGGCCCCCACGCACCCGCGGACCGCACACCACTGCAACCCACCACCCCGATCCCGGATGAAAATACCCTCATGCAGCGTGATCTTGAACTGGCCCGCGTAGGCCGCCGCTACGGCATACGCGGCCCCTGGGTGTTAAGAGGCGTCGACCTCACCCTCACCCCCGGCTCCCTCACCCGCGTGGAAGGAGCCAACGGCACCGGCAAGTCCACCCTCCTCCGCATCGTCGCCGGCATAGACACCCCCACCGAGGGCCGCGTCACCGGCCGCCCCCGCACCGCGTACGTCCCCGAGCGCTTCCCCTCGGCCCTCCCCTTCACCCCCTCCGGCTACCTCACCCATCTCGGCACCGTCCACGGCCTCTCCCGCAGGTCGGCCGCGGCCCGCGCAGCGGACTGGCTGGAGCGGTTCGGCGCCGCGGCCTACGCGGACACGCCCATGGCCCGGCTCTCCAAGGGCACCAGCCAGAAGGTCGCGGTCGCCCAGGCGCTGCTCGCCGACCCCGAACTCCTCGTCCTCGACGAGGCCTGGACCGGCCTGGACGCCGAGGCCCGCGCGGAGCTGGAGCGGGCGGTCGCCGAGCGCACCGCCGCCGGGGGCGCCGTGCTGTTCGTCGACCACGATCCCCGGCGGCTCGCGGGCGCGCCCGACGCGATCCACCAGGTCGTCGGCGGCACCCTCAAACCCCGTACCGCCCAGGAGACTTCCCCCGTCGGCCCGCTCGCCGTCGTCACCGTGCGGGGCCCGGCCGGCGGCCGGCTGCCCGCGGACGCGACCCGCACGGCGGCCTCGGCCGAGGAACCGACCCCGGGTACCTACCGTCTTACGGTTCCCGCGTCCCACTCGGACGTGGTCCTGCGTGCCCTGCTCACGGCCCGCCCGCCGTGGCACGTGGTCTCCGTCAGTCCCCCGGAGAGCCCCCCGGACGTCCCGCCGGACGAGAAAGACCGCCGATGACCGCACTCCTGCGCTACCAGACCGCTCTCCTCCTGCGCTCCCAGCGCTGGCTGCCTCCGGTGATCCTGTACGCGGTGTTCCTGGGCGTGGGCGTGCAGAGCGGTCAGCCGGTGCTGGACTCGCTCGGCTACACGGCCGCCGCGCTGCTGCCGGTGGCCGCCTGGCTGGTACGGATCTGCGTCACGGGCGAACCGCCGGCCGCCCGGGCCTGTGTCACGGCGGCCCGCGGCCCGGCCAGGGCCCATCTGGCCGCCCTGCTCACCGCCCTCTTCGCCGCCGCGCTGCTCGGCACGGCGGCCACCCTGGTCGTGACGGTGATCAGCCGGCACGCCACCAACGACCACCAGGTGCCCGTACCACCCCTGCGGGCCGGTGCCGCCGGTCTCCTTGCCACCCTCGCCTGCGCGCTGCTCGGCACCGCCGTCGGCGCGCTCACCAACCGCCCGCTGCTGCGCTCGCCGGGCCGGGCGGTGCCCGCCATGCTGCTGGCCGCGCTGCTCTCGACGGTGCTGGCGGGCTCCCCGGCGCACGCGGCGGTCAGCGGCCTGGTCACCGGCTCGGAGTCCGGCCGGATCCCGGTCTCCCTGCTGCCGCCGGCCGCGGCGGCCCTGCTCGCCACCGCGGCCTTCGCCACGGCCTGCGCCCTCAACGGCCGCCGCTCACCCTGAACAGGCGCTCCGCTGCGCCTCCTGCCACTCGCACCGCGGACACATCGTGATGCCCTTGTACGACTCCGGGTACTCCGTCGGCTCCCGGCAGAGCACGCACTCGGCGTACGGCGGCCCGTCCGCCGTCGGCGGCTTCGCGCCCTCGGTGATCGTGCAGTAGCCCTCGTGCCGCTCGTCGCTCATGTCTCCAGCGTAGGACGGTCACCGGTGACCCGGCGTCTCCCCGATCAGTTCGGAGACCTTCACGAACCGGAAGCCCCGCTTGCGCAGTTCCGGAACGACGGTCCGCACCACCTGCTCGGTGGTCGGGGCGGCGCTGCGGGTGCAGTGCATGACGACCACGGAACCGGGCTTCACGCCGTCCAGGACCTGTTTGGTCACCGCGTCGGCGTCCGTCGCGAACGCGTCCCCGCTCACCACGTCCCACTGCACCGCGGTGACCCCGAGCGCGCCGACCGCGCGCAGCGCCTGCCGGTCGTAGCAGCCGCCGGGGAAGCGGAAGTACGGCATCGGGTGCGGCACCCCGGCGCGGAGCAGGGCGGCGTAGGCGCGCTCCACGTCCGACTTCATGTTCGCGGCGGCGACGGTCGGCAGGCCGTAGCAGTCGCCGGTGAACGCGTAGTGGCTGTAGGAGTGGTTGGCGACCTCGAACTGCGGGTCGCGGCCCAGGGAGCGGGCCTGGGCCGGGTACTCGTCGGCCCAGCGGCCGGTCATGAAGATCGTGGCCGGCACCTTCAGCCTGCGCAGGGTCGCGATCAGCGCCGGGTTGTCGAAGTGCTCGCCCTTGGCCGCGCGCGGCCCCTGGTCGGCGGTCATGTCGGCGTCGAAGGTCAGGGCGACGGTCTTGCCCAGGGTGCGCGGACCGTTGGTGAAGACGGGTGCCGTGCCGCCCGGCCCCGGGGCGAGCGTGGGCGGCGGGGTGGCGGAGGAGGAGGCCTTGGGGGGCGCCGGGGGGCCGGCGTGGGGGGCCTCGGTGGTGCCGCAGGCGGCGAGCGCGGCGCCCAGGGCGACGCATACGGTGGTCGTACCGGAAAGACGGCGTGCTAGTCGGATCACCGTACGAACGTAGGTCGGTATGTCCTATTTTCCGGTGTGGCGCGGCGGACGGTACGGCGCCGGGTCACCCGGGCGGCGGTCCCGTCCGGGCCGCGCTCTCGCCGATCCCGGCCGGGGTGTCGCCGTTCGGCGCCGGCTGTCCGCCGGCCCGCTCCAGGAACCGCAGCAGCTCCACCGGGAACGGCAGGACCAGCGTGGAGTTCTTCTCGGCGGCCACCGCCACGATCGTCTGCAGCAGCCGCAGTTGCAGGGCCGACGGGGTGTCCGCCATCTGCTGCGCCGCCTCCGCGAGCTTCTTCGAGGCCTGGAGTTCGGCGTCGGCGTTGATGATCCGGGCCCGGCGCTCCCGGTCGGCCTCGGCCTGGCGGGCCATCGAGCGTTTCATCGTGTCCGGCAGGGACACGTCCTTGATCTCGACCCGGTCCACCTGCACGCCCCAGCCCACGGCAGGGCTGTCGATCATCAGCTCCAGGCCCTGGTTGAGCTTCTCGCGGTTGGAGAGCAGGTCGTCCAGGTCGCTCTTGCCGATGATGGACCGCAGCGAGGTCTGGGCCATCTGCGAGACGGCGAACTTGTAGTCCTCGACCTTGATCAGCGCGCTCACCGCGTCGACCACCCGGAAGTAGACGACCGCGTCCACGCGCACGGTGACGTTGTCGCGGGTGATGCCCTCCTGGGCGGGGACCGGCAGCGTCACGATCTGCAGGTTGACCTTGTGCAACCGGTCCACGAACGGGATCACCAGATTGAAGCCGGGCGTCCGCACGTCACCGGAGACACGCCCCAGCCGGAACAGCACACCCTGCTCGTACTGCTTGACGACCCGCGCACCGGCGGCCACGTACAGCACGCCGACGAACAGCGCCGCCAGAACCGCGACCAGCAGCTCCTGAACCATCACGACCCCCAGGTAAAGAGGTCCGATATGTCTGTTGCTGCAACGATATGCCCGGCGGGACGCTCGGGGCCACGGTCCTTGGTACCAGGTCCGGGCCGGGATGCCGAGGGGCGTCGGCACCCCGGCCCGGGACGGCCGCCGGTTCAGGCGGCCGTGACCTTCACCGGCTCGGTGTCCGCGTCGCTGTGCCGCTGGGCCCAGCTCTCCAACGCGGTCCGGCAGGCGTGATCGAGGTGGTGCAGCCCGGAGAGGTCCACCCGGATCGGGCGGTCCTGGGGCAGCGCCTCCAGGCTGTCGAGGATCTTCGGCAGCCGCAGGAAGGTCGCGTTGCCCGACAGGTAGGCGTCGATCGGCCCCGCGCCCTTGTCGACGACCTCCAGCTTGAGGTGCGAGGCCTCCCAGGCGGTCTTGACGATCGACAGGGCGAGCCCGATCAGTACGCCCTCGAACATGCTCACCGCCACGATCGAGACGGCCGTGACGACGAGGACGACCGCCTCGCCCCGATGTTCGCGCCACAGCACGGCCAGCGCGCGCACCGGGATCAGTTTGGCGCCCGAGTAGACCAGGATTCCGGCCAGCGCCGGGATCGGTAGGTAGCTCAGGACTCCCGGCAGCAGGGTCGCGAACAGCAGCAGCCAGACGCCGTGCAGCACCCGGGACGCCTTGGTGCGGGCGCCCGCCTGGACGTTGGCCGCGCTGCGCACGATCACCGCGGTCATCGGCAGCGCGCCGAGCACCCCGCAGAGCGCGTTGCCCACGCCCTGGGCGATCAGCTCCTGGTTGTAGCGGGTGCGCGGACCGTTGTGCAGCCGGTCCACGGCCGCCGCGCTGAACAGCGACTCGGCGGACGCGATCAGGGTGAACGCGACGATGGTGCCGATCACCCCGGCGCTCGCCAGTTCGCCGAAGGCGCCCAGCGGCGGCGGCTGGACCGAGTCCAGCAGTCCGTGCACCTCGACGGTGGCGACCGGGAGGCCCAGGGCGAAGGCGGCCAGGGTGGCGAGGCCGACGGCGGCCAGCGGTCCGGGGACCGTCCGCACCTTCGCCGGGGCGTGCTTCCACAGCACCAGGACCGCGACCGTGCCCGCGCCGAGGGCGAGCGAGGCCAGCGCCCCGCCGTCCCCCAGGGCGTCCAGGAACGCCCCGGGCAGCCCCGCTATCTTGCCGGGGCCGGACTCGGGGGCCTTGGCGGCGAGCGCCGGGTACAGCTGACCGGCGATCAGCACCAGGCCGATGCCGGCCAGCATGCCCTCGACGACCGAGACCGAGATGGCTCGGAACCAGCGCCCCAGCCGCAGGACGCCCAGGGTGATCTGGAGGAGGCCGGTGACCAGCACGATCACGCCGAGCAGCGGCAGCCCGAACTCCCGCACCGCCTCGAAGACGAGCACGGTCAGACCGGCGGCCGGCCCCGACACCTGAAGGCTGCTGCCGCGCAGCAGCCCGGTGACGAGACCGCCCACGATGCCGGTGACCAGGCCCAGTTCGGCCGGGACGCCGGAGGCGACGGCCACGCCCACGCAGAGCGGGAGCGCGACCAGGAAGACGACGAGGGAGGCGGCGAAGTCCTGACGTATGTACGGGAACTTGGTCATCGCGGTGCTCACAGGGCCTCGAAGGTGTCGGTGGCGGCGCGGTGTTCGCGCACGGCACCGGTGTGGACCTCGTAGTACCAGCCGCGCAGGGTCAGTTCGCCCGCGCTCAGCTTCTTGTCGATGCAGGGGTACGAGCGCAGCCGCAGCAGCTGGGCGAGCACGTGGTTCTGCACGCCCTCGGCTACGGCCGGGTCCTCGACCGCCCCGCTCGGGCGCGGCTCGGCGCTGGCCAGCCAGTCCCGTACGGCGGGTACGGCGGTCAGGTCGTCGCCGCGCACCAGCGCGCCGACGGCACCGCAGTGCGAGTGCCCGCAGACGACGATGTCGCGGACGCCGAGCACCTCCACGGCGTACTCGACGGTGGCCGCCTCGCTGGTGGGGTGGATCGAGGCGTAGGGCGGGACGATGTTGCCCGCGGTGCGCAGCTCGAAGAGCTCGCCCGGGCGGGCGCCGGTGATCAGGGCCGGGACGACCCGGGAATCGGAGCAGGTGATGAAGAGCACCTGCGGCGACTGGCCTTCGGCGAGTCTGGCGAACTCCTCAGGGCGCTGTCCGAACGTACGGGCGTTGTCGATGAGGGGCTGCATGGCGTGTGGACTCCTCCTGGCGCGCTACAGCGGCGCGTCGGGCTTGCACGACGGTTGTGGGGGGGTGTTGAGCCGGGGCCGGACGGGTCCGTCAGCAGCGGAAGACCTGGAGTGCGGCCGGTGAGTGGGCTCTGGATGCTCTGAAGGCGAGTCGGTGCTTGGCCGAGGGGGCCGCCGAGGCGCGTATGGCCTCGGTGTGCCGGGCGGTGGCCGGACGGTCGTCGGCGCAGCCGGTGGTGGCGGTGCGGTGGCGGTCCGCGCTCTGTGGCGGGCCGGGCGGCTCGCCGCACAGTCCGTGGTCGCGGAGTGTGTGCGAGCCGTCGCGCACGGCCTTCACCGGGGGTTTGAATCCGGGCTGGGCCTTGGCCTCGGCATGACTGAGTGTATGCGCGGCTGTGAAGGTTGCTGCGGGAGCGAAGAACTGGACGGCGAGCAGGGCGGCGGCCAGGAGCGAGATCACGGTCCGGGCCGTCGTACCTCGGAACATGAGCCCCCCTCGCGGCAGTTCACGCCTCTCGTGTGCACCAAGCACAGGTCAATGGTTGGTCAAGAAACACGTTAACCCTGCAAAGTCGTTTGCAGGGTTAACTCCGTGTTGCGAGCCGAAGAGAGCGTGAAAAGTGCCGGTGGCGTGGCCTGATCAGGCCGTTGGCGCCAGCTCCTTGCCGTCCCTGGCCAGGGCGGTGAGCCGGGATATCGCGCGGAAGTACTTCTTCCGGTAGCCGCCGTTCAGCATCTCCTCGCTGAACAGCCTGTCGAAGGGCTGCCCGGAGGCCAGGACCGGGACCTCGCGGTCGTAGAGCCGGTCCGCGAGGACCACAAGCCGCAGGGCAGTCGACTGGTCGGGCACCGGCCGCACGTCCGTCAGGCAGACGGCGCTCAGGTCGTCGGTGAGCGCGCCGTACCGGCTGGGGTGCACCTTGGCCAGGTGCTCCAGGAGGCGCGGGAAGTCGTCGAGCGAGGCGCCCGGAGTGGCGTACGCCGCCTTCGTCACCTGTTCGTCGGAGTAGGGCGCCGGTGCCTCGGGCAGGCCGCGGTGGCGGTAGTCCTCCCCGTCGATGCGCAGGGCGCGGAAGTGGGCCGACAGGCCCTGGATCTCGCGCAGGAAGTCGGCGGCGGCGAACCGGCCCTCGCCGAGCTTGCCCGGCAGGGTGTTGGAGGTGGCGGCGAGCGCGACACCGGCGTCGACCAGCCGCGCGAGCAGGCTCGACACCAGGACCGTGTCGCCGGGGTCGTCCAGCTCGAACTCGTCGATGCACAGCAGGCGGTGGCCGGAGAGGGTCTGCACGGTCTGCTGGAAGCCGAGGGCGCCGACCAGGTTGGTCAGCTCCACGAAGGTGCCGAACGCCTTCAGCGCGGGCTCGGCGGGGGTGGCGTGCCAGAGGGAGGCGAGCAGGTGGGTCTTGCCGACGCCGTACCCGCCGTCGAGGTAGACCCCGCGCGGCCCGGCCGGCGCCTTGGCCGCCTTCGCCTTCCCGAAGCCGAAGAGGCCCCGCCTGCCGCCGGCCACCGCGTGCGCCCCGCCGAGACCGCCGGCGAACCCTTCCAGGACCCGTACGGCCTCGGTCTGGCTCGGCTGGTTCGGGTCGGGGAGGTAGGTGGCGAAGCGGACCGAGTCGAAGCGGGGCGGCGGCACCATCTCGGCGACCAGCCGGTCCGCGGGGACGTGCGGGGAACGGGCGCACAGCGACAGCGGGCCCGCGTCGGCTATGGGGCTGACCTCGGATGCGGCGGGAGAAGACGACACGGTTACCCATGCTAGTTGCCGTGCCACACTGCACGACATGCGACGCCTGTTCCCTGTGACCGAACGAACAACAGCCCAGGCCTCCGGCGGTGCGGCCGGACAGGGGCGCGAGGGGGCGGCGGGGGAGTGGAGTCTCGCCGAGCTGGCGCTCGCCTACGCCTACCCCGGGTCCGCCGGACGGGAGCCGTGGCTGCGGGCCAACATGGTGTCCACGCTCGACGGGGCCGGCCAGCACGACGGGCGGTCGCAGCCCATCTCCGGCGCGGCCGACATGCGGATCTTCGGTACCCTGCGCGGGCTCGCCGATGTCGTCGTCGTGGGTGCGGAAACGGTACGGCAGGAGGAGTACCGGCCGGTACGCGAGCGGGCGGAGTTCGCGGGCGCCCGGGCCGCGGCGGGGCAGACGAGGGTCGCCGCGGTCGCCGTCGTCAGCGCGAGCCTGGATCTCGACTTCTCGCTGCCGCTGTTCACCTCGCCCCTGGTGCCCACGCTGGTCCTGACCGGCGCGGCGGCGGCCCCCGGCCGGGTCGCCGCCGCCGAGCAGGCCGGGGCCCGGGTGGTGACCGCGGGCGACGGCGCCGGTGTCGACCCGGACCGCGCGGTCCGCGCCCTGGCCGGCCTCGGCCACACCCGGCTGCTCACCGAGGGCGGACCCCGGCTGCTCGGGCAGTTCGTCGCCGCCGGAGTCCTCGACGAGCTGTGCCTGACGGTCTCCCCGATGCTCACGGCGGGGGACGCGCAACGGATCGCCGGGGGGCCCGGTGTCGCGGTACCCCAACGCTTCGAACTAGTGTCCCTGCTGGAGGAGGCCGGATTCCTGTTCGGCCGCTACCGCCGGTCCTGAAATCAGCGGAATATTCCGTTCCGCTTAGCTTTCGGCGGGCAAACTGAATCCGGCAGTACCCGTGCGATCGCGGGGCAGGATGGTTTCCGCAGGGGTGCCGGCCCCACGGAGGACAGAGGGTCGAGCGGCCCTCTAGGGAGAAGAGGCGCCAGGTGTTCACAAGCGTTCTGATGATCGAGAAGGCCCTGACGTCCGCCGACGTGGAGTTCGTCACCACCCTGCACGGGGACGAGCAGGTCGCCTTCCACGTGCTGCTGCAGCCGCGCGGCGACCAGGCGGACCGCCTGCTGCGGGCCATCGACGACATCGCACTCGGCGAACTCGACGAGGCCGCGCGCGAGCGGGAGACGCCGGAGGGCGACGCGGCGAAGGGGCCCGCGGAGCAGGCGCTGGACGTGTCCCTGACGGCCCTGCGGGCGGCCGGCAGCACGGCGGAGGGGCGGATGGTCGAGGACCACCCGCTGGACGCGCTGCGGAAGTTGGTGGAAGAGGTGGGCGCGGACGAGGTGATCGTGCTGACCGATCCCCACTATGTGGAGGAGTTCTTCCACCGGGACTGGGCGTCGCGGGCGCGGCACAAGGTGGGAGTGCCGGTGCTGAAGCTGTTCTCGCACAGCAAGGCGTAGGTGCGGTGGGGGGCGGTGCTGTGCGTTCCCGGCTGCGGGTGCGTCGTGGCTCGTCGCGCAGTTCCCCGCGCCCCCAGGGGGGTGCGCCTCGCGTCCCTTGCGAAGCGACTCGTGGTGCAGCACATAGGCTAGGGCTGCTTTCGCACGTCACCGTCTCTGGGAGAAATACATGGCACCCGGGCTTCCTTCCGCCATGGAGCGTCCGCACTTCATCGGGATCGGCGGCGCCGGGATGTCGGGGATCGCCAAGATCCTCGCCCAGCGCGGGGCCGCGGTGGCCGGGAGCGACGCCAAGGAGTCGGAGACCGCCGAGGCGCTGCGGGCGCTCGGCGTGACCGTGCACATCGGGCACGCCACCGGGCACCTCGCCGACGACGCCACCTGCGTCGTCGTGTCCTCGGCGATCCGGAAGGACAACCCCGAGCTGGCCCGCGCCGCCGAGCTGGGCATCCCGGTGGTGCACCGCTCCGACGCCCTCGCCGCCCTGATGGACGGCCTGCGGCCGATCGCGGTGGCCGGCACGCACGGCAAGACCACCACCACGTCCATGCTCGCGGTGTCCCTGACCGCGCTGGGCCGCGAGCCCTCGTACGCCATCGGCGGCGACCTCGACGCCCCCGGCTCCAACGCCCTGCACGGCGAGGGCGAGATCTTCGTCGCCGAGGCGGACGAATCGGACCGCAGCTTCCACAAGTACGCGCCCGAGGTCGCCATCGTCCTCAACGTGGAGCTGGACCACCACGCCAACTACGCCTCGATGGACGAGATCTACGAGTCCTTCGAGACCTTCGCGGGCCGGATCGTGCCCGGCGGCACGCTGGTGGTCAACGCCGACCACGAGGGGGCGCGCGAGCTGACCCGGCGGGTGGCCTGCCGGGTGAACACGGTGACGTACGGCGAGGCCGAGGACGCCGACGTCCGGGTGCTCTCCGTCGTACCGCAGGGCCTGAAGAGCGAGGTCACCGTCGCGCTGGACGGGACCGAGCTGACGTTCACGGTGTCCGTGCCCGGCCGGCACTACGCGCACAACGCGGTCGCCGCGCTGGCCGCGGGCGTGGCCCTGGGGATCCCGGCCGCCGAACTCGCCCCCGCCCTGGCCGCCTACACCGGGGTGAAGCGGCGCCTCCAGCTCAAGGGTGAGGCGGCGGGCGTCCAGGTGATCGACTCCTACGCCCACCACCCGACCGAGATGACCGCCGACCTGGAGGCCATGCGCGGCGCCGCCGGGGACGCCCGGATCCTGGTCGTCTTCCAGCCGCACCTCTTCTCCCGCACCCAGGAGCTGGGCAAGGAGATGGGCGACGCGCTGGCCCTCGCGGACGCCTCGGTCGTCCTCGACATCTACCCGGCCCGTGAGGACCCGATCCCCGGGGTCACCAGCGAGCTGATCATCGAGGCGGCGCGGGCCGCGGGCGCCGACGTCACCGCCGTGCACGACAAGGACGAGGTCCCCGCCGTGGTCGCGGGAATGACGAAGCCCGGTGATCTGGTTCTCACCATGGGCGCGGGCGATGTGACCGACCTGGGCCCGAGGATCCTGGAACGCCTGGCGAAGTGAGGGGCTGAGAGTCATGTCGTACGACGTCGAGAAGCCGGACGAGCAGTGGCGGGCGGAGCTGTCGCCGGCCGAGTACGCCGTGCTGCGTCAGGCGGCGACCGAGCCGGCCTTCAGGGGTGAGTACACCGACACCAAGACCAAGGGCGTGTACTCCTGTCGCGCCTGCGGTGCCGAGCTGTTCACCTCCGGCACGAAGTTCGAGTCCCACTGCGGGTGGCCGAGCTTCTACGACCCGAAGGACACCGACGCGGTCGAGCTGATCGAGGACCGCACGCACGGGATGGTGCGTACCGAGGTGCGCTGCGCGCGCTGCGGCTCGCACCTCGGGCACGTGTTCGAGGGCGAGGGGTATGCGACCCCGACCGACCAGCGGTACTGCATCAACTCGATCTCGCTGCGGCTGGCCGCCGACGAGAGCTGAGTCCGGCCGGGCCCGTCAGCGGACGGGCCCGGATGCCGGCGCGGTGGTGCCGTCGGTCGGTCCGACGGCGTCGCCGAGACAGCCGGCCGACACGTCCCGGCGGGCCCGTCGGGACGTAACCGCCCACGGTGAGCGCCGTGTTGGCCTCGGTGAGCCGCTCGGCGCAGGCGGCCGGGGCCGGTCCCGGGGCGGTCGGCAGGACCGCCTCGCGGCCCAGCCGGTCGGGGACGACGCCGGAGGCGAGCAGTGCCCCGAGCGGGCCCGTGCCGCAGCCGGGTTCCGCGCGCCTGCGGGCGGCTGGTGCCCGGATCGGGACAGTTTGAGATTCTGTGAGGGTGTCGGGTGTCGCACGATGGTTCCAGGGCCGCAGGGGACCCGCGTCCGCCGAAGGCCCGGGCGGACCGGACGGGCTCGCCGCGCCGTTCAGGGCGTTGCGCTCGGCCGCGTCCGGTATCGGCACCAGCCTGGACGAGTCCACCACCTGCACGGAACTGACCCGGGCGGCGGTACAGGTGGCCGGCGGCTGCGCGGCCGTGATGCGACGGGCCGGCGACGTCGTCTCCGGCTACGAGGCGATCGCGGGCGACGCCGACCTGCTGCCCGACGCCCGCTGGGCCACCGCGGTCGCCCGGGACGCGGGCACCCCCGCGGCCGACGGCTGGACGGACCCGTGGCTGGCCCGCCCTCTCGGCAACCACCTCCGCCCGGCCCTGTGCGCGCCCCTGACCAGCGGCTCCGACCAGTACGGCGTCCTGGTCTGCGCCCGCGAGGGAACGGCGTTCGCCCGTGCGGAGGCCGAACTGCTCGCCCTCCTCGCCGAACGCGCCGCCTCCCACATCCGGCACGCCCGCGAGTACGACCGGGTCAACCGCACCGCCGCCGACCTGCAACGCGCCCTGCTCTCCGAGCCGGGCCGGCCGCACCCGAACCTGGACGTGTCGATCCGCTACCTCCCGGCCGGCGGGCGGGTCCTGGTCGGCGGCGACTGGTGCGAGACCGTACGGCTGCACTTCGGGCGCACGCTGCTCGTCGTCGGCGACGTGATGGGCCACGGCCTGGAGGCCGCCGTCGACATGAACGCCTACCGGTCCTCCCTGCGCTACATCGCCTCCTCCGAGCTGCCGCCGCACCGGGTGCTGCGCCAGCTGGACGACATCGCCGCCACCGAGGCGGACCGGAGACCCGCCACCTGCCTGCTGGTCCGCGTCGACCCCAGCCGCGGGCAGGTCACCCTGGCCAGCGCCGGTCACCTGCCGCCCGCGCTGATCACCAAAGGAGGCCGCACCGCACTCCTCAAGGTCCCCGTCGGCCCGCCGCTGGGCACCGGCTTCGGCGGCTACGAGTCGGCCACCCACCGGATCGAACCCGACGAGGCGCTGGTCCTCTTCACGGACGGGCTGGTGGAACGCCGGGGCGAGGACATCGACCGCTCCCTGCACCGCCTCGCCGAACTGCACTTCACCCCCGCCGTCGACGTCGACGGCCTGCTGGAGTCCATCCTCACCCGCCTCGACGCCCGGCACGCCGAGGACGACGTCGCGGTACTGGCGGCGCGTCCCCACCCCCGGCAGGGCGGGTTCAGCTCCGTGGAGGAGACGGAGGGCTGAGCGCCCCGCGGGGAGGGCTGCCGTCGGGTGCGGCGCCGTCGTGGCCGGCCGCGCAGTTCCCCCGGCCCTTCGGGGGCGCTGCCAAGGCTCAGCTCGGCAGTGTCAGGGTGAACACCGTGGTGCCGGTGGGGCCGTCGCCCAGCCCGATGGTCCCGCCGTGCGCCTCCACCAGTGCCCGTGCCACCGACAGGCCGAGCCCGCTGCCGCCGCGGTCCCGGCTGCGGGCCTTGTCGACGCGGTAGAAGCGGTCGAAGACCCGGGCACGGTCACCGGCCGGGATGCCGGGGCCGTGGTCGGCGACGCTCACCGACGCCGAGCCGGAGGTGACGGCGACCGTGACCGAGACCGGGGTGCCGGTGGGCGTGTGGACGGCCGCGTTGGTGAGGAGGTTGTCCAGCACCTGGCGGATCCGGACCGGATCGAGCCGGACCGGCACCGGGTCCGGGCCCGCGGTCACGGTCAGGGGATGGTCGGCGTGGGCGGCGCGGAAGGCGTCGGCGGCCTCCCGGACCAGCTCCGCGAGGTCGGCCTGCTCCAGCCGCAGCGGCGCCTCCACCTCGGCCGCGTCGAGCCGGGCGAGGAGCAGCAGGTCGTCGAGGAGGATGCCCATCCGGGCGGCCTCCGCGCGCAGCCGGGCCAGGTGCCGGTCGCGTTCCTCGGGCTCGTTGGCGGCGGCGTACTGGAAGAGGTCGGCGTAGCCGCGTACCGACATCAGCGGGGTGCGCAGCTCGTGCGAGGCGTCCGCGACGAAGCGGCGCAGCCGCTGCTCGGCCTCGGCACGGACGGCGAGGGAGTGGTCGATGTGCTCCAGCATGGTGTTGAACGCGGTGCGCAGCTCCTCCACCTCGGGGCCGCCGCCCTGCTTGGCCGCGCGCAGCGGCAGCCGGGCCGCCGACTCCGTCAGGTTGTGCGAGGCGATGCCGTGCGCGGTGTGCGCCATGTCGCTCAGCGGCTCCAGGCCGTTGCGCAGCAGCCGGCGGCCGAACACCACCAGCGCCAGCAGGGCCAGCCCGAACGCCACCACCTGGACCGTGACCAGCTGCCGTACCGTCTCGTCGATGGTGTCCGTCGGCGCGCCGCTGACCAGCACCACCCCCGGCTCCACCTCGCAGCCGCGCAGCCGGTACTCGCCCTGGCCGGTCAGGTCCTTGGTGCGCAGCACCTCCGTGCCCGCGGCGATCTGCGCCTTCGCCACCGAGGTGAGCGGGGCGATGTCCGCGGGCAGGTCGCTGCTCTCCTCGGGCTTGCGCAGCACCGGGGTGCCGTCCGAGACGTCGTACACGGCGTAGTACCAGTGGTAGTACTTCTTGCCCTGGAGGGTGCCGTTCTGCGCGATGCTCTTGGACTGGGCGGTCTGGGCCAGCCCGAGCTGGTCGTCGAGCTGGGCCGAGAGATAGTCCCGCATATAGGTGGTCAGAGCGGTGCCGACGACCGCGAACACCACCAGGGCCAGCGCCCCCAGCCCCAGCGCGAGGCGGGTGCCCAGGCGCATGCTCCGGTACGAGCGCAGCAGCCGGCCCGTCACTCCGCCGCCTGCTGCCGGATGACGTACCCGAAGCCCCGCACGGTGTGGATCAGCGGCTCCCCGCCGGCCTCGTCCATCTTGCGGCGCAGCCGGCTGACCACCAGCTCCACCACGTTCGAACGGCCGCCGAAGCCGTACTCCCAGACGTGGTCGAGGATCTGCGCCTTGGTGAGCACGGTCGGCGACTTGCGCATCAGGTAGCGCAGCACCTCGAACTCGGTCGGGGTGAGGGAGATCAGCCGGTCGCCGCGGCGGACCTCACGGGTGTCCTCGTCCATCGTCAGGTCGGCGATCCGGAGCACCGAGCGCTGGAAGCCGGGGCCCGCGCTGCGCCGCAGCACGGTCCGCAGCCGGGCCATCAGCTCCTCCACCGCGAACGGCTTGACGAGGTAGTCGTCCCCGCCCCGGGTCAGCCCCGCGACCCGGTCGGCGACCCCGTCGCGGGCCGTGAGGAACACCACCGGCACCATCGTCCCGGAGTGCCGCAGCCGGTCCAGCACACCGAAGCCGTCGAGGTCCGGGAGCATCAGGTCGAGCACGACGATGTCCGGCCGGAAGTCGGCCGCCCGGACCAGCGCGTCCTCACCGGAATACGCGGTGACCGCGTCCCAGCCCTCGTACCGCGCGACCGTCGCGACCAGGTCGGCGATCGGCGGGTCGTCGTCCACGACGAGGAGTCGTACTTTTTCCACCCGCTCATACTGCGCCACCGGGCCGGATGCGCCAGACCCCGTCTCACACAGAAAAGACATCGATAAGCAGTTGAAAGTCGACCGACAGGAAAACGACAGCAGTCACGGGTGAAGCTCGACTCCCAGGACCCGATCAAGGAGCTGCCGACCCGTGACGACCGTCCAATCACCCCCTGCGCCCCCCACGGCGACACGCCCCAGGGTGGTGGCCCGCACGGGCCTGTACGCCGTGCTCGCCGTGAACGCGGCCGTGGTCGCCTACTTCTTCGCCCAGGCGGGATTCGCCTCCAACGCCCTGATCGTCATCGGCCGCTTCTTCGGCCTCTACGGCGCCCTCGTCATGGCCTTCCAGCTGGTGCTGGTGGCCCGGCTGCCCTGGCTGGACCGCCGGATCGGCATGGACCGGCTGACCTCCTGGCACCGCTGGACCGGCTTTGCCCTGCTCTGGACGCTGCTCGCGCACGCCGTCTTCATCGGCTTCGGCTACGCCGACGGCACGGGCGTCGGCCCGGTCGGCGAGATCGTCGACCTCGCGGAGACGACGGAGGGCGTCCTGCGGGCCGTGGTCGCGCTGGGCATCATCATCGTGGTCGGCGCCGTCTCGGCCCGCTACGCCCGCCGCAGGCTCGCCTACGAGACCTGGCACTTCATCCACCTGTACACGTACGTGGCCGTGGTGCTCGCCTTCAGCCACCAGGTCGCGGTCGGTACGACCTTCACGGCGTCGTCCGCCGCCACCGCGTACTGGTACGCGGTGTGGGGCGTGTCCCTCGGCGCGGTGGCCCTGGGCCGCCTGATCCTGCCGCTGTGGCGCAACTACCGCCACCAGTTCCGGGTCTCCGCCGTCGTCCCCGAGTCGGACAACGTCGTCTCGGTGTACGTCACCGGCCGCGACCTCGACAAGCTGGGCGCCCAGGCCGGCCAGTTCTTCCTCTGGCGGTTCCTCACCAAGGACCGCTGGTGGCAGGCGAACCCCTTCTCCCTCTCCGCCGCCCCCGACGGCCGCACCCTGCGCCTGACCGCCAAGGCGGCCGGTGACGGCAGCGCCGGCCTGCGCCACCTCAAGGCGGGCACCCGCGTCTTCGCCGAGGGCCCCTACGGCGCCTTCACCACCCTGCACCGGCAGAAGCCCGAGTCCCTGCTCATCGCGGGCGGCGTCGGCGTCACCCCCGTCCGCGCACTCCTCGAGGACATCGAAGGCCACGCGATCGTCATCTACCGCGTCGGCAGCGACCGCGACGCCGTCCTCTACGACGAGCTGCGCGACCTCGCCGTCGCCAAGGGCGCCGAGCTGCACCTGGTCACCGGCCCGCCGGTCCCGGACAAGCTGGCCCCGCGCGAGCTGGTCCGCCTGGTGCCGGACATCGCCGACCGGGACGTCTTCCTGTGCGGGCCGCCCCCGATGATGAACGCGGTCCTGCGCACCCTGGGAGACCTGGGCGTGCCCAAGCCGCAGATCCACTTCGAGCGTTTCAGCCTGGCGGGATGAGAGAGACACCGTGAAGCGAGCCATACCTGTCGTCGCGCTGAGCATCGCGGGCCTGATCCCCGTCTGGCGCTACGAACCGTCCATCGGCGGTACGACGTCCACCGCCTCCTCCGCCGCCGAGACCGCACCGAGCTCCTCGGCCACCTCCGCCTCGGGCACGGTCGTCAAGGGCACGACCATCGACACCGACAAGGGCCCGGTCCAGGTCCAGGTGACCTTCGACGGCGACAAGATCACCGCCGTGAAGATGCTCCAGCAGCCGAACCACCCGCAGACGACGGCCGCGGTGCCGGTGCTGATCTCGGAGACGTTGAAGGCGCAGAGCGCGGACATCGACACGGTCTCCGGCGCGACGATCACCAGCGACGCGTACAAGAAGTCCCTCCAGGCGGCGATCGACGACAACACCGCGTCGTCCTCCGCGTCGCCCTCGCCGTCCGCCTCCGCCTCGTCCGGCTCTGCCTCGTCCGCCTCGGCTTCGGCCGCCTCGAAGGTGGTCGCCGGTTCGACGGTCGACACCGAGAAGGGGCCGGTGCAGGTCCAGGTGACCTTCGCCGGGGAGAAGATCTCCGCGGTGAAGATGCTCCAGCAGCCGAACCACCCGCAGACGACGGCCGCGGTGCCGGTGCTGATCTCGGAGACGTTGAAGGCGCAGAGCGCGGACATCGACACGGTCTCCGGCGCGACGATCACCAGCGACGGCTACAGGGAGTCTCTCCAGGCCGCGATCGATGCGAAGGGCTGACCGTGCACCGAGTCGAACACGTCATGGGCTTCCCGGTCTCGCTGCGGGTGGACGACGAGGGCGACTTCGCGGAGGCCGCGGACGCCGTCTTCGCCTGGCTGCGGGAGGTCGACGCGCGGTTCAGCCCTTTCAGGGCGGACAGCGAGGTCTCCCGGCTCGACCGGGGCGAACTCTCCACGGCCGAGGTGAGCCCGGACCTCGCCGAGGTGCTCGCGCTGTGCGAGGAGTACCGGCTGGCGACCGGCGGCGCGTTCGACGTACGGCTGCCGGGGCGGGGTCTCGACCCGTGCGCGGTGGTCAAGGGCTGGTCGGTGCAGCGGGCGGCGGAGCTGCTGTCGGCGGCCGGGGCGCGGCGGTTCTGCCTGAACGCCGGGGGAGACGTGGTCGCGGCCGGCGGGCCCTGGCGGGTGGGGGTACGCCACCCCGAACACGCCGACCAGCTCTGCCTGGTCCTGGAGATCACGGACGGGGCGGTGGCCACCTCCGGGCGTTACGAGCGCGGCGACCACATCGTCGACGGCCGCACGGGCCGTCCGGCCACCGGCCTGCTCAGCGTCACCGTGGTGGCCCCCACGCTGACGGAGGCCGACTCCGCGGCGACGGCCGCCTTCGCGATGGGCACGGACGGCGCCGCGTGGGCGGCGGGCCGCCCGGGCTGCGAGGTGTTCGTGGTGGACACGGACCGGGCGGTACTGCGGACGCCGGGGCTGCCGGTCGCCGCGTGACACCGGGCACGACACGAGAAGGCGGGCCGCTCCGGGCGGCCCGCCTTCTCTTTCGGGGTGCGGATCAGCTGACGTCGGAGGCGTCCAGGCGGTACAGGCCGCTGTAGGCGCTCACGGCCGAGCCGTGCTTCTTCACCCAGGTCGCGATCTCGGTGTTGGTGCCCTGGCCGCCGTCGCTGCTGACGACGATGTAGTGCAGCTTGCCGGACTTCACCAGGCTCTTGAGCTTGGCGAGGGTCATCGCGTTGTCGCTGCCGGACCAGCCGCCCATGGAGATGACGGGCTGACCGGACTCCAGGATGATCGAGGAGGCCGTCTGGTCGGTGGCCACCGCGACCAGCCAGGTGGCGTCGTCCTGGTGCTTCTTCAGGTACGTGATCATCGCGGAGCTGACCTGGCCGCCGCCCATGCCTCCGGCGGTACGGCCGGACTGCGACTCGCTGCTGGAGCTGGAGCTGGAGCTGGAGCTGGAGCCGGACTCGGTGCCGGTGCTTCCCGTGCCGGTGCTTCCCGTCCCGGTCGGCGGCTGCCCCATGGACTGTCCGCCGGAGCTTCCGGAGCTTCCGCTGCCGGTCGGTGCGGTGCCGCTCTTGGTGCCGCTCGGTGCGCTGCCGCTCGGGCGCTGGCCACCGCCGCCGCCCATCCCGCCCATGCCACCGCCGGTGCTGGGCCCGGCCGTCGGGTTGGTGCCGTTGGTGCTCGCCGTCGTGGCCGCCGAGACGGAGTACGCGGCCGGTCCGGCCAGCAGGGCGACGATCGCCGCCAGTGCCGCGAAGCCGATCAGCTTCTGACGCTTCATGAACCGCCCGACCAGCAGCCCGGTCACCGCGAGCGCACCGCCCAGCGCGGCCACCAGCTCGGCGACCGTGTACACCGTGCCGGAGCCGGAGACCCGCTGGAGCAGGACGACCGCCCAGACCGCGCCGGCGGCGACGGCCGCCGGAAGCACCCAGCCCCACGCGGCTGCCGAGCCTTCGCGGAAGGCCTTGTACAGCATGACCCCGCCCGCGCCGGCCAGGGCGGCGATGCCCGGCGCCATGGCGGTGACGTAGTAGGGGTGGAAGGTGCCCTCGGCGAGGGAGAAGGTCAGGAAGTGCAGGACGAACCAGCCGCCCCACAGCATGAGGGCCGCGCGCCTGGCGTCGGTGCGCGGCGCCCGGCCGCGCAGTACCAGGCCGCCGACGAGGGCGATGGCGGCGAACGGGATCAGCCAGGAGATCTGGCCGCCCATGATGTCGTTGAACATCCGGTACAGACCCGAACTGCCGCCGAAGCTGGCGCCGTTGCCGGCCGAGCCCACCGAGGAGCTCGCCCCGAAGATCCGGCCGAAGCCGTTGTAGCCGATGACCAGGTCCCAGACCGTGTTGTCGGTGGAGCCGCCGATGTAGGGCCGGGAGGAGGCCGGGATCAGGTCGACGATCATCATCCACCAGGCGCTGCTCACGACCAACGCGGCCGTGGCGACGGCGAGGTTGCGGACGCGCCTGCCCAACGACAGGTCGGCGGCCCACAGATAGACCACGAAGAACGCGGGCAGCACGACGTACGCCTGCATCATCTTGGTGTTGAACGCGAAGCCGATGGCGACGGCCGACCAGACCAGCGGCATCAACCTGCCCGTGCGCACGGCCTTCAGCAGGGCGGCGGCGCCGAGCAGCATCAGGAAGACCAGAATCGGGTCCGGGTTGGTGTCGCGGTTGATGGCGACGGTGATCGGCGTGAGGGTCAGGACGAGGGCGGCGACCGTGCCGGCCACGACTCCGAAGTCCCGCTTGACCAGGCGGTACAGCAGGCCGACCGAGCCGACCCCGACCGCCACCATCGGCAGCATCAACTGCCAGGTGCCGTACCCGAAGGCGCGGGCGGACAGGCCCATCACCCAGAGGGCGAAGGGAGGTTTGTCGACGGTGATGAAGCTGCCGGAGTCCAGGGCGCCGAAGAAGAACGCCTTCCAGCTCTTGGTGCCGGAGTAGACCGCCGCGTCGTAGAAGGTGTTGCCGGTGAGGGAGGACAGGTTCCAGGCGTACAGGGCGGTGGCCAGGAGCAGGATCGCCCACAGGGCCGGGCGGGCCCAGCGCGGGTCCTCGGGGGCGCCGAGGAACAGCCTTCTGGCGCGGGAGACCGGCGGGGCGGCGGCCCGGTGCCGGCCGTCCTGGACCGGGTTGGGCGGCGGGGCGAGGGTCGTCATGACGCGTACTCCATGGGCTCGACGGCGGTGGCTGCCCCGGCGGGCAGGGCCGTGACGTTCTGGGGGACGGTGGTGCGGCGGGGTACGGCGGGGACGCGGGTGCGGCCGGTGACGGTGGCCCGGAGCATGCGGGCCATGCCCTTCAGGTCGTCGACGGCGGTGCGGACGATGTCGACCCGGCTGTCGGGGTCGTCGACCCAGTCGACCGGGACCTCGTGGACACGGAGCCCGTTGCGCTGGGCGAGCACGAGGAGTTCGGTGTCGAAGAACCAGGCGGTGTCCTCGATGTGCGGGGCGAGGGCGCGGAACACGTCGGTGCGGACGGCCTTGAAGCCGCACTGCGCGTCCGAGAAGCGGGCGCCGAGGCCTGCCTTGAGGAGCAGGTTGTAGGAGCGCGAGATGAACTCCCGCTTGGGGCCGCGGACCACCGCCGACTGCCGGTGCAGCCGGCTGCCGAAGGCGAGGTCGCTGTGGCCGGAGAGGAGGGGCGCGACCAGGGGCAGGAAGCCGTCGAGCCCGGTGGAGAGGTCGACGTCCATGTAGGCGACGACGTCGGCCGTGGACCGGCTCCACACGTGGTTCAGGGCGCGGCCCCGGCCCTTCTCCTCAAGGCGCCGCGCGTGGACGTGCGGCAGGCGCAGGGTCAGGTCGGTCGCCACCGTCCAGGTGGCGTCCGTGCTCGCGTTGTCCGCGATCGTGATGCGGAACGGGAACGGGAAGGAGTCTTCGAGGTATGCGTGGAGACGGCCGATGCTGCCGGCGAGGACGTGTGCCTCGTTGTAGACCGGCACCACGATCTCGACCGACCGGCGCCGGACGCCTCCCGCGTTCGTTTCGTTCATGACCATGACGATCGGGGCGCTGTCTGGGGCGGTCCTGAGGCTTCACTGAGCGGGGAATGAGAATCAGCGAACTCACAGGTACCGCACAGCGGGCGACGGTCAGGTCACAAACTGAAGAGGATCAGTCACTCGCCAAAGCGCTGAAACACTTCCGGTTTAAACTCAGTCCGCAACAGCCTGCGCCACGGCGACCGTGGTCGATAACTGGGCACTCTCTGCCAAACCCGAAGGGTATTCGGCGTTTTGATACGGATAGATTCAGTCACCAAGCGGTACCCGGACGGTACGGTCGCCGTCGACCGGCTCTCCCTGGAGATACCGGACCGCTCGATCACCGTCTTCGTCGGCCCCTCGGGCTGCGGCAAGACGACGACCCTGCGGATGATCAACCGGATGGTGGAGCCCAGTGAGGGCCGCATCCTCCTGGACGGCGCCGACATCCACGCACAGCCGGTCAACACGCTGCGCCGGTCGATGGGTTACGTCATCCAGAACGCCGGTCTCTTCCAGCACCGCACCATCATCGACAACATCGCCACCGTGCCCCGGCTGCTCGGCTGGACCAAGCAGAAGGCGCGGGCCCGGGCGGCCGAGCTGATGGAGCGGGTGGGTCTCGACTCGGCGCTCGCCAAGCGGTACCCGTACCAGCTCTCCGGCGGCCAGCAGCAGCGCGTCGGCGTGGCCCGGGCGCTCGCCGCCGACCCGCCGGTGCTGTTGATGGACGAGCCGTTCTCCGCCGTCGACCCGGTGGTCCGCAAGGGGCTCCAGGACGAACTCCTGCGCATCCAGGACGAGTTGGGCAAGACGATCGTCTTCGTCACCCATGACATCGACGAGGCGATCAAGCTCGGCACGATGGTCGCCGTGATGCGTACCGGCGGCCACCTCGCCCAGTACGCCCCGCCCGCCGAACTGCTCACCGACCCCGCGGACGCGTTCGTCGAGGACTTCCTCGGCGCCGACCGGGGCATCCGGCGCCTCTCCTTCTTCCCGTCCGCGGCCCTGGAGTTGCAGACCGCGCCGATCGTCGCGATCGACGCCGACGCCACCCGGCTCGGCGCCCGCGGCACGGCCGACGCGCCCTACCTCCTCGTGACGGACCTGGACGGCAGGCCGCTCGGCTGGAGCGAGCCGCGGGCCCTCACCGCCGGGTCGATCCGCCCGGAGCAACTGGTCCCGTACGGGCGGCCCTTCGTCCCCGGCCGGGACTCGCTGCGCGCCGCCCTCGACGGTTCCGTGCTCTCGCCGACCGGCTGGGCCGTGGCCGTGGACGGCGAGGGACGCGCGGTCGGCGTCGTCTCCCAGCAGGTCATCGGCGCCGCGATCCGTACCGCGCACGCCGAGGGCCGCGACGACGCGAAGGTCGGGGGATGAGCGGCTTCTTCGACATTCCCAGCGACCTCCAGAACACCTACTTCGGACTGATCGGCCTCCACCTGCGCGAGGCCCTCATCCCGGTGCTGGCCGGTCTGCTGGTGTCCCTGCCCATCGCCCAGCTCTGCGTGCGCTTCCGCTGGCTGTACCCGCCGGTGCTGGGCGTCACCACGATCCTGTACGCCATCCCCTCGCTGGCCTTCTTCGTGGTCCTCATCGACTACACGGGCCAGACCGAGACGACGGTGATGATCCCGCTCGCGGTGTACAGCCTGGTGGTCCTGGTCCCGGCCATCGTGGACGGCGTCCGCTCGGTCCCGGCCGAGACCCTGGCCGCCGCGACCGCGATGGGCCTCGGCCCCGTACGCCGTTACTTCCAGGTCCAGTTGCCGATCGCCGTGCCCGCGATCATCGCGGGCCTCAGGGTGGCCACCGTCTCCAGCATCTCCCTGGTCAGCGTCGGCATGCTGATCGGCAACCAGGGCGCGCTCGGCAACCTGCTCAACGACGCGAACATCTACCACCGCCCCGAACTGGCGGTGAACTCGGTCCTGACCACCGCCGTGCTGGCCATCCTGGCCGACGCAGCCCTCGTCCTCGTACGCCGTGTGCTGACGCCCTGGATGCCGAAGGAGAGCACCCGGTGAACGTCCTCAACTTCATCCACGCCTTCTTCAGCGACAGTTCCCACTGGCACGGCTACGACGGCATCCCCACCCGCCTCTGGGAGCACATCCAGTACTCCCTGGAGGCCCTCGCCTACGCGGCGGTCATCGGCCTGCCCATCGGGCTGATCACCGGCCACTACGGGCGCGGCGGCAACACCCTCGCCCTGATCGCCACGGCCGGCCGGGCGCTGCCCAGCTTCGGCCTGCTGGTCCTGATGTTCATCTGGCTCGGCTTCGGCATGCTGCCGGTGATGATCCCGCTGGTGATCCTCGCCGTACCGCCGATCCTGGTCACGACGTACGAGGCGATGCGCTCGGTCGACCCGTCCCCGGTGGACGCGGCACGGGGCATGGGCATGCCGGAGGCACGCGTCCTCTTCCAGGTGGAACTTCCGGTGGCCCTCCCGCTGATCCTCAGCGGCCTGCGCTCGGCGGCCATCCAGATCGTCTCGACGGCGACCATCGCGGCGTACGTCAGCCTGGGCGGCCTCGGCCGCTACATCATCGACGGCCTCTACCAGAAGAACTACGAGAAGGTCGTCGGCGGCGCCACCCTGGTGGCGGCGATGGCCCTGGCCACGCTCGGCATCTTCTGGGCGGTCCAGAGACTGACGGTCTCTCCCGGCGTACGGCGGAGCAACTGACTCAGGGGCGCGGGGAACTGCGCGACCGGCCACAACCGGTCCGCAGTTCCCCACCACCGCACCTAGCCAGCAGTCCGCGCCAGCGCCAGTTCCAGCACGACGAGCAGCGCATCCCGCACCGAACCCCGCTCCCGCGCGTCGAAGACGACCAGCGGCGTCCCCTCGGCGACGTCCAGCGCCCACCGCACCTCGTCCAGCGTGTGCTCGACGCGGCCGTCGAACGCGTTGATCGCGACGGCGAACGGGATCCCCTTGTGCTCGAAGTAGTCGACCGCGGCGTAGCAGTCGTCGAGGCGACGCGTGTCAACGATGACGAGCCCGCCGAGCGCCCCTTCGACGATGTCGTCCCACATGAAACCGAACCGTTCCTGCCCGGGCGTGCCGAACAGGTAGAGCTTCAGCGTCGGGTCGATGGTGATGCAGCCGAAGTCCATCGCCACGGTGGTGGTCGTCTTGCGCGGGGTGAGCGAGAGGTCGTCCACGCCCGCCGCGACCTCGGTGATCGACGCCTCGGTGGTCAGTGGCTCGATCTCCGAGATCGAGCCGACGGCGGTGGTCTTGCCCACGCCGAAACCGCCCGCGATGACCATCTTCACCGGCAGCGGCGGCCGGACGGCCGTACGCCCGGTGCCCCGGGTCAGCGAGTCAGTCGGTGTCACGGAGTACCCCTCGGGAGTCGGGGATGGCCCGCAGGCCATCGATAACCCTGCGCAGGACGGACGAGTCGTGGGTGGCCTCGAAGTCGGGCACGTGCACGGTCAACTGCCCCGCCTCGCGCAGGTCTTCGGCCAGTACCCGGACCACGTTCAGGTGCAGCCGCAGTCGGGCCGCCAGTTCCGCGAGCGACTGCGGAATCCGGCACGCGGCGACGATGTCGTGCTGCTCGAAGGAGAGCCGCTCCAGCACGGCGAGTCCGGCGACGGTGGCCACCACCTGGGTCTCGACGGGCATCGCCGGTCCGGAGGCGCTGTCCGCCACCCGGCCGGCGGTGACCAGGAACGGCCGTACGGCGGGGGCGGGGCCGACCGGGTCCGGGCCCGGGGGCGGGTCCGCCATGGCTGTGTCTTCCTCTCTCGGCCTTCTCGGCTGTGCCGACCGGCGGTACCGGTCAGCGCGTCTGTGGGACGCCGACGCTGTTCTTCAGCTCCAGGACGAGTTGCGGACTGAGCGCCGCCCCGGCCCGGTTGGCGAACAGCGTCATCTCGTAGGCGATGTTGCCGAGCTTGGCCTCGTTGTCGGCGACCACGCCGAGCACGGCGCCGTTGCCGATCGCGGAGACGATCACATGGCCGCCCTCCAGGTCGATGATGACCTTGTTGAGGCCGCCCAGGCCGTAGTTGCCGGACGCACCGGCGGCCAGGCTGGTGATGCCGGAGACGATCGCGGCCAGCCGCTCGGAGTGGGCGCGCTCACGCAGCTCCGAGACGGCGATCAACAGACCGTCGGAGGACACGGCGATCGCATCGACCACGCCTGCGGTCTCGGTCGCGAAGCGGTTCAGCAGCCAGGTGAAGTCGGCTGCGGCCGCCTGCAGGTCGGTCGGCGTGATGCCGCCCGTAGGGGTGTCACCTGTCGACGTGCTCACTGCTCGGCTCCTTCCGGAAGGTGGTTCTGGTCCTGCGGGGGGTGCGTGGGGTCGATGTGCGGCCGGGGCCGCTCGTGGCTTCCGGTGTCGCTCTCGCGCCGGGCGCGCTCCACCGCCGCCTCGAACTCGTCCAGCGCGTCCCGTTCGGCCTCGGCGTCACGGGTGCGGGGTGCCTGGGCGAGGCTCTGGGCGGCGCCGACGGTGGTACGCAGGGTGGCCCCGCGTACCCGGCGGCGCAAGGGGCGGGTCCCGTCGCCGGAGTCCGCGTCGGCGCCTGTGTCGGCCGGAGGTTCGCCGGAGCGCGCGGCCGGGATCAGCGGGGGCTGCGGCGCGGCGGGCTCGGCGGTCGCCTCGCGACGCGGCAGCCGGCGGGGGAGCTGGCTCTCCGGTTCGACGGCGGCCGGCGCCGTGACGGCGGCGGTCGGGCCGGTCGGCTCGGTGGCCGGCACCGAGGCCGACGGTGCGGTCGGTACCGGCGCCGGCGTCGCGATCGGCGTCGCGGTCGGCGTCGCCGTCGAATGCGACGCCGACCGTACCGGGGCCGATGGCTCCTCGGCGAGCGGGGCGCCGGAGGTGTCCGCCACCGCGCTCATCGTCAGCAACAGACGGGAGGGCAGCGTCACTTCGGCGGTGACACCGCCGCCCGGGGTGCGGGTCAGCTCGACGTCGATCTCCCAGCGCCGGGCCAGCGCGCCCACCACGAAGAGGCCGAGCACCTTGGTCGGCACCAGGTCGAGGCGCTCACGGCGGATCAGCCGCTGGTTCTCCTCGGCCAGCCGCTCGGCACTCATGCCGAGGCCGTGGTCGGTGACGACGATGTGCGCGCCCTGGTCGCTGGAGCGGACGGTCACCTCGACGGGGCTGCCCGCCGGCGAGAACGACACCGCGTTCTCCAGGATCTCGGCCACCATCAGCGTGAGGTCGCCGATGATGTCCGGCTCGATCATGGAGTCCGTGCCGGCGTACAGCCGTACCCGCTGGTAGCCCTCGATCTGGCCGAGCGCGGCCCGGACCACGTTGGACACCGGGGTCGGGCCCGCGGCCAGCACGGTCTCGCGGATGCCGGCCAGCAGCATCAGGCTGTCGGCGTTGCGGCGCAGGCGGACGGCGATGTGGTCGATGGAGTAGAGGCGTTCGAGGAGGGCCGGGTCGGTCTCGGCCCGCTCGACCGCGTCGATGAAGGCGAGCTGGCGGGTGGTCAGGTTGCTGACGCGGCGGCCGACGTTGCCGAACATCTCGGCGGTGTTGCGGCGGCTGAGCACCTGGCGTTCGAGCAGCGCCGCGGCCGTGGTCTGCACCTGGTTGAACGCCTCGGCCAGGTCGCCGATCTCGTCGCGGGCGGTGACCGGCATGTCCCGCAGCCTGGGCGGCCCGGAGTCCTCGGCGTCGTCGTCGGCGACCCGGGCGAGTTCCCGGCCCGCCACCTCGGCGACCTCGTGCGCGACCCCGGTCAGGGCCTGCACCGGGCGGATCACCGAGCGGCGGACCAGCGCCGCGAGGGTGATCCAGAGGACGAAGCCGAGCAGCGAGGCGTTCAGCAGGTAGATCGCGCGCCACTTGGCCGAGTCGGCGGCGGTGTCGGCGCGGTCGGCGATCTGGCCGATGAGCGAGGTGGTGATGGTCAGACGGGCGGCGGCCTGCTGGAGGTAGGCCGGGTAGTCGTTGAGCGCGTCCTTGACGGCCGTCCGGATCTGGTCCTGGTTGCCGGACTGCAGCTTGGTCGGGTCGATCTGCAGCTCGGCGAAGGACTCGGCGATGGTGCTCTGCGCCTTGGTGTGCTCGACGTCGGCCAGCTGCCGGGCCTGTCCCTCGGTGGCGAACCGGGTGAACCGGTCGGCCTGGTGCTGGTAGAGGTCGTAGGCGCCGACCGCGTTGGTGAACTCGATCAGGGCGTTGGTGTCGCCGGTGGTCGCCGCGAGCACGTTGGTCTCGAAGGCGCCGTGGGCGGCGTCCGCGCGCAGCAGCGAGTCCAGCAGGTTGCCGGTGAAGGTGGCGGCGAGGTCCGTGTCGCGGTCCAGACCGAGGCCGTCGATCAGGTCGTTGGACGCGTTGGTGTACGCCGGGTCGATGTTGTCGGCCGGCAGGTAGGCCTCCTCGACGGAGTCCCGCAGGCTGGACAGGCCCTCGATCTGCCGCAGGGCGGCGACCTCGGTGTCCGGCAGCCGGCCGCCGAAGGCGTCACGGACCTTCGTGACCTGGGAGTCCACCGCGTCCTGGGCCTTGCGGTAGGCGGCGGCCGAGGGCCTGGCGTCGCCGGACTCGTACCGTGCGGAGAGCAGGATCGCCTGCTGGTGCTCCGCCTCGACGTTGTCCACGAGACGTGCCACCTGCGCGCTGTCCCGGACCGTCTGCGCCGCGTCCGTCGCGCTGTTGGACTGCTGCACCAGGTCGGTGAAGACGTAGGCGAGCAGTACGGCGATCACGGCGAGCGGTACACCGACCAGCAGGTTGAGCTTGCGCCGGAAGGGCCAACGGTCGGCGAAACCCCGTATCCCGCCCCGCGTCCGGGCGGGCCGGACGGGCGCGTCCACCTGGTTCGTGGACACCGGGCCTCCTTCATGAGGGTGTCTGGTCTGGGGGGCGTCTTCACCCCGAGCTGCTGCGGAACGACACCGAGTAGCGGGCCCCGTGCACCGCTGTGACCGATATCAACTGCCGTGAGACTACAGCGTTCTTGAAGCCCCATTCCGCTTGTGCTTTATCAAGAATCCGTTACAAAGAGACCGCTCTCCGTCCACAACTGGCCACGGATTGAAGCCAATCGGTGACCCGGAGACACTTGACTGACAGAGAACCGGCTGGATTGGATCGTCCGGAGTGGTTCGCAACAGCCCCGTGGCGCGCAACACCTCCCGCGTGGTTCGCAACACCCCCACCCTTCCCACAGCTCCCGGAACGGCAACCGTGACTTCCAACACCCTTCCCAGCAGGTCAATCCGGACATACCGAGGCGTGGCGGCCGTCGCGCTCGCCGCGACGACGGCCCTGCTGGCGGGCTGTTCCTCGTCCGACGACAGCAAGTCCGACCCGCTGTCGGACAGCAAGGCGAGCGGGGACACCGTTGTCGTCGGCTCCAACAACTTCGCCGAGAGCATCCTGATCGCGGACATCTACGGCGAAGCACTCAAGGCCAAGGGCGTCAAGGTCACTTACAAGTCGAACATCGGCAGCCGTGAGACGACCTACGGTCTGCTCAAGAACGGTTCGATCTCGGTCCTGCCCGAGTACAACGGCGCCCTGCTCGCCTACCTCGACCCGAAGGCGACCCCGAAGACCGTCGAGGAGACCACCTCGGCCATCGAGGCGAAGCTCGACTCCAAGCTGACGCTGCTCGACCCGGCGGACGCCCAGGACAAGGACACGGTGACGCTCAACGCGACCACCGCCGCCAAGTACAACCTCACCGAGAAGTCGTCCATAGCCGACCTCAAGAACATCGCCAAGGACCTGGTCATCGGCGCCTCGCCGGAGTTCCAGACCCGCCAGCAGGGCCTGGTCGGCCTGAAGGACGTCTACGGCCTGGAGTTCAAGTCCTTCAAGGCGCTCGACGCGGGCGGCCCGCTCACCGCAGCCGCCCTGAAGAAGAACGCGGTGCAGGCCGGCGACATCTTCAGCACGGACCCGACCATCACCAAGGAGAAGTTCGTCGTCCTCCAGGACTCGGAGAACCTCTTCGGCTTCGAGAACGTCCAGCCCCTCGTATACAAGAGCGCCCTGAACCAGACGGCCACCGACGCCCTCAACGCCGTCTCCGCCAAGCTGGACACGGCGACCCTGCTGGACCTGGACACCCAGGTGCAGTCGGACAACAAGGACCCGCTGGACGTCGCCCAGGCCTGGCTGAAGAAGGTCGGTCTCAGCAGCTGATCCCCAGCAGCCGACCGGTGCCCGACCCGCCGCGGATCCTCCCCGGACCTTCCTCGGACCGTGTCGTGCTCGACGGCAACGGCCTCGGCCTGACCGGACTCGTCCGGCTCGCCGACGCCGTTGCCGGCCCCGTCGTGCCGCCCGGGGCGCTCGACCGGGTCCGCCGGGCCCACGAGACCGCGGACCGGCTCGCCGCGTCGGGGCGCTGGTACGGCCGCGGCACCGGCGTGGGCGCCCACCGCTCCGTCACCGTCGCCCCGTCCGACGCGGCCGGCCACAGCCTGCGCCTGCTGCGCAGCCACGCCGGCGGCGCCGGTCCGCTGCTGCCGGCCCGGCAGGCCCGCGCGTTGCTCGCCGTCCGGGCCAACCAGCTGCTGGCCGCCGGCTCCGGCATCCACCCCTCGTTCGTCACGGCACTGGCCGAGGCCCTCCGGCTCGGCGTGCACCCCGCGATCAACGAGTACGGCGGTGTGGGCACCGGCGACCTCACCGCCCTGGCCCAGACCGGACTCACCCTGATCGGCGAGCGCCCCTGGCTCACGGCGTCCCCCGACGCCGAACTGCCCGCCCCGGTCACCCTCCGCCCCGGCGACTCGCTGGCCCTCCTGAGCAGCAGCGCCCTCGCCCTGGGCCGGGCCGCCCTGGCCTGCCACGACCTGGACGTGCTGCTCCGGGCCACCCACGCGGTGGCCGCCCTCTCCCTGGCCGCCGTCTCCGGCTCCCCGGAGCCCTACGCCCCCGGGGTGCACGCCCTGCGCCCGTACCCCGGTCCGGCCAGGGCGGCGGCGGAGGTACGACGCCTCCTGGAGATCCCCGACCACCCGGTCACCACCGGCCGCCGCATCCAGGACCCCTACGGCTTCCGCGCCTTCCCGCAGGCCCACGGCGCGGCCCTGGAAGCCGCCGACCGGCTCCGCCACGTCATCGAGACGGAGATCAACTGCCCCACGGAGAACCCGGTCCTGGCCCCCGACGGCAACGTCTACCACCACGGCGGCTTCTTCGCGGCCCCGCTCGGCCTGGCCCTGGACGGCCTCTGCCTCGCCCTCCTGGGGACCGCCCAGCTCTCCGCGGCCCGCCTCCAGGCCCTCAGCCGCGCCGACCTCACCGGCCTGCCCGCCTTCCTGACCGCGGGCCCGGCGAGCAGCTCCGGCACGATGATCCTGGAGTACACCGCCAACTCGGCGCTGGCCGAACTCCGTTCCAGCGCGGCCCCGGCATCGGCCGGGCACACCGTCCTCGCCCACGGCCTGGAGGAGGCGGCGAGCTTCGCGGGGCAGGCGGCGAAGCAGGCGGAACGGGCCGCGGAGGCCTACCCGGTGGTCCTGGCCTGCGAACTGGTGGCGGCGGTACGCGCGTTGCGGCTGGCGCCGGTGACGCCCACCGTCCCCGCCTTCCGGATGGCCGCGGAGGCGCTGCCCGGTGACACGGAGGACCGCGCGCTCACCGGGGACGTGACGGCGGCGATGGAGCTGCTGCCCCTCCTGGCCGACCTCTGAGCGGCCGGCCCCGAGGCAGGCGCGTGTCGGGCCGGGGCCGCTCAGCGCAGTACGGCCGCCAGCAGGTCGGCGCCCAGCGCGGTCAGATCGGGCACGCTCAGGGTGTAACGGACGTAACGACCGTGCCGCCGCGTCGTGAGCAGGCCCGCGCGGCGCAGGACGGCGAGGTGGCGGGAGACCTCGGGGGGCGTCAGTTCCCAGGCGTGGGCCAGCTCACCGGTGGTGTGCGGGCCGCGGGCCAGGGTGCGCAGCAGCCGCAGCCGTACCGGGTGCGCGAGTGCCTCCAGCCGTAGCGTGACCGTCTCCAGCGACACCGGCTCCGGTGGACTCGCCTCCGCCACGGGGTACTGGAGCACCGGCTGCCACCCGGGTGCGTAGACCGCCACCAGGTGCGGGCGGCCGAAGACGCTCGGGAGGAGGGTGACCCCGGTGCCGTGCGCGGCGATCGCGGCGTCCTGGAGCTTGTCCACGACGATGCGGTCGCCGTCCGGGGCCAGGGTCACGGCGCCGGAGACCGACGCGAGTGCCGCGCCGACGCCCTGGCGCTTGAGCAGGTCGTTCTTCAGGCGCAGGTCGGTGGCGAGTTGCACGGCGACGCCCGTCCAGGCGGCGTCGAAGAACGCCTCGGCGCACTGTTCGAGCGTGTCGCGCACCCGTGCCCGTACGGCGGCCGGGTCCGCGAGCAGCCGTTCCGCGAAGGCCTCCTGGAGCGCGCCGCGGGCCTGGGCCAGCTCCAGGGCCCGCTCGCGCGCCGCCCGGTCGGCGAGCGGCGACGGCGCCCGGAAGTGCACCCGGTTGCTGCCGCACGTGGTGACGAGCGCGGCGGTCACGTAGCTCTCGTCGTCGATCCGGTCCACCTCGTCCAACTCCTCGGCGAGCGTGGGCCGGGGACGGGCGGGGACCAGGAAGTCGGCCCGTGAGGAACGCCAGAGGAACTCCGCCTCCCTGAGCCGCTCGGCCAGCTCCGGCCGTAGCCCGGCCCAGACGTCCCCGGCCCAGCCGGCGAGCTGCGGGTGGTGCCCGGGCTCGGCCAGCACGTGCAGCATCGCGGTCAGTTCGGCCAACGGCGAGGCGGCGAACCGCAGTCGCCCGGCCGGCGGGCCGCCGATGTCGATCCTCAGCGTCATCCCCTCATCATCGCGGGCCGGGCGGCCGACGACCGCGCCGGTTGACGGTGTTCGTCAACCGGCGCGGCCGGTCCGGCGGCCGAACGCACCGTGGACGCCATGACAACCACCACCAGGATCCAGCCGCGCGCCCTCGTCCGTGCCTCCGGAGGCCCCCGCTATGCCGTCGCCCTGACCGTGGACGCGCTCGGCACCGGCCTGCTGCGGCCCTTTCTGCTGCTCTACGGGGTCACGGTGCTGGGGCTGTCCGCGCCGGCCACCGGCATCGCCATGACGGCCGGCGTCGTCATGGGCCTGGCGTGCATGCCCGCGGTGGGCCGCTGGCTGGACCGGGGCGCACGCAGCACGGTCGTGGCGGCGTCGATGCTGGTACGGGTGGTGGGCGTGGCGCTGCTGCTGGCCACCCCGGCAGGGCACGCCGGGCCGTTCGCGGCGGCGGCCCTCTTCCTCGGCATCGGCAACCAGGCCTGGCCGGCCGCCCATGCGGCCCTCGTGGCCACGGTCGCCCACGGCCGCGAACGCGACGCCGCCCTCGCGGCGGGCCGCGCCCTGCGCAACGCGGGCCTGGGCGCGGGCGCGCTGCTCGCCACCGCCTGCCTGGCCGGCGGCACCACCGCGCTGCGGGCGCTGGCAGCCGGTACCGGGCTCGCCTATCTCGCCGCGGCGGCCCTGGCCTGGTCGGTCCACCTGTCCACGCGTCCGTCCGCCGCCCCGGCCGCGGACGGGGCCGACGCCCCCGCACCCCGGATGCGCGCGCTGCTGGCCGCCAACGTGATCTACGTCTTCTGCCTCAACGTCCCCGAAGTCGCGCTCCCCCTGGTCCTGGTGACCCAGCTGCACGCGTCCCCGGTGTGGTCGGCGGCCGTCTTCGTGGCCAACACCGTGCTGGTGGTCGCCCTCCAGGTCCCGGTCACCGTCCTGCTGGCCCGCTTCGCGCGGCGGACCGTGCTGGCTCTCTCCGGCGTGCTCCTCGCCGCGTCCTACCTCGGCTTCCTCGCGGCCGACGCACCGGGACACGGCTGGAGCGTCCCGGCCGTCGCCGCGGTCTCCGTGGTCTGCACCCTCGGCGAGATCGTCTACGCAGGCAGCGCCACCGCGCTCGTCACCGCCCTCGCCCCGGCCCGTCTCCTGGGACGCGCGCTCGCCCGCTTCCAGCTCTCCACGGGCTTCGGCCTCGCGGTCTCCCCGGCGGTCATCACCGCTCTCGCCGCCCGCGGCCCGGCCGCCCTCTGGGGCGGCCTCGCCACCGCGACCCTCCTCTCCGCCACCGCCGTGGCCACCGAGAAGGAGCCTGTCGCCGCCGGGAAGGAGCCCGTCGCCGCCGAGAAGGAGCCCGTCGCCGACAGGAAGGAACAGCCCGCCACACGGGCGTCGGCACCTCCCGTGGTCAGGGCCGAACGCGTGTGATTCCGTCACGGACAGGGGGTCCGGCGGAAGAAAGCGGCGACCTTGCGGCCGAAACCGTCGGCCCCGTCGCGGCGCCCCGCACGCTGCGCCCATGACCGCAGCCACGAACGCCCCCGCCACCCCGTCCCCCTACCCCTGGCGCCGGCCCGCCCTCGTCGCCCTGCTCCTCGCCGAGGCGATGAACCTCCTGGACGCGACGATCGTCCAGGTCGCCGCCCCCGCCGTGCACGCCGGCCTCGGCGGCTCCGTCTCCGACGTCCAATGGTTCAGCACGGCGTACACCCTGCCGTTCGCCGTGCTGCTGATCACCGGCGGACGGCTCGGCGACCTCGCGGGCCGCCGCCGGCTCTTCGTCCTCGGCGTCACCTTCTTCACCCTGGCCTCCGTCGCCTGCGCGCTCGCGCCGACGGCAGGCCTGCTGATCGCGTTCCGCGCGGTGCAGGGCGCGGCGGCGGCCGTGGTCATTCCGCAGACCATCGGGCTGATCAAGGCGATGTTCGAGGGCGACGAGCTGTCCCGGGCCATGGGCAGCATCGGGCCGGTGATGGGCCTCGCGGCCGTCTGCGGTCCGGTCCTCGGCGGTGTCCTCACCCACGCCGACCTGTTCGGCCTCTCGTGGCGGGCCGCTTTCCTGGTGAACGTGCCCGTGGGCCTGGCCGTCCTCGCCCTGTCCCCGAGGCTCCCGGAGAACCGCGCCCCGCACCGCCCCGCCCTCGACTGGCCCGGCACCGCACTCGCGGCGGCCGGCACGGGCCTGCTGGTCTACCCTCTGATCGGCACCGACCTCACCGAACTCCCGCCGCTCGACTGGGCGTTGCTCGCGCTCGGCCTGCCGGCCCTGGCCGCCTTCGCACGGCACCAGCGCCGCACGACCGCGCCCCTCCTGGAGCCGACCCTCTTCACCCACCGCGGCTTCCCGCCCGCCCTCGCCGCCTCCACGGCGTTCTTCGCGGTGACCAACGGGCTGCTGACCGTGGTCGTCCTCCAGCTCCAACTGGAGGCGGGCCAGGGCGTACTGGCGGCCGGCCTGAGCCTCACGCCGTGGTCGGCCGGGCTCGCGGTGTCGTCCTGGCTGTCCGGCCGCCGCGGTGCCCGGCGCCGCATGATGCCCTACGGCCTGGCCCTCGTGGCCACGGGCCTGGCGGTCGCCGCGGCGGGGTACGCCACCACGGCCGCCGGCACCCACTACCCCCGGCTGCTCCTGCCCGCACTGGCCCTGGTCGGCGTGGGCGCGGGCCTGTTCACCCCCGCCTTCTTCACGCTGGCCCTGCGGCCCCTGCGCCCCCAGGAGGTCGGCTCGGCGGCGGGTGCGCTGAACGCCGTACAGCAACTGGGGGCGACCCTGGGCGTGGCGGTCCTGGGCAGCACCTACCTGGAGGGCTCGGCCGCGGCGGCCTGCGCCGCGGCCATGGTCCTCACCGCACTGTGCTGGGCCACGAGTCGGCGGATGTGAGGCCGCCCCCGTCCTGCCGTCTCCGTCCTGCCGTCTCCGTTCTCGTCCTCGTTCTCGTCCCGACCGTGCCGGTCAGAGGTCGAACTCGTGCGGCGGCAGGTCCAGGGTGTAGCACGCCTCGCGGACCACGGCCTGCTCGGTCTTGTCGAAGTCGCCGTCCGCGCCGCCGATCACGATGCCGATCTGGATGACCGCACGCGCCTCGGCCGGCTTCTTCTTCGCCTTGGCGACCTCCTGGAGCACGCTCACCTTGCCGAAGGCGAAGTCGGTGGTCAGCTTGTTCAGGTTCTCCTCGAAGCGGCGGCGCAGGTCGTCCGCCGGGAAGTTCTGCAACACCTCGTTGGTGGCGATGAGCTGGGCGACCCGCTGGCGCTCGGCCGGGTCGATGGTGCCGTCGGCGGCGGCGACGAGCGCGCACATCGCCATGCTCGCGTCGCGGAACGCACCGCTCTTCAGGTCGTTCTTCTTCGCCACCAGCTGGGTCTGCATCTGCGTCGCGGAATCCTTGATGCGGTCCCACAGGGCCATGCGCACTCACTCCTCGGTCGGTAAGAGCCTGCTTGCCAAAAAATTACTTCTACAACACCGTAGAAACTTGCGTGGCGGCCGATAAGTTCCCGCGTCCTAAACTGTCCCTCCGGCCCACGAAGGGCCGCTTCGACCCGGCGGACAGGACCCGGCGGACAGGACCCGGTGAACAGGACGCGGTGGACAGGAGGACCACGACGGTGGCGACGGTGCCCGGCAGCGGCTACGAGGACCCCACCGCGGACGTGCTCACGGAGGCCGCCGCGGCCTTCGGGCTGCTCGCCTCGCCCGCCCGGCTGCACATCGTCTGGGCGCTGGCCCAGGGCGAGAGCGACGTCACCGGCCTCGCCGAACGGGTCGGCGGCGCGCTGCCCGCCGTCAGCCAGCACCTCACCAAGCTGAAGCTCGCGGGCCTGGTCCGCTCCCGCCGGGAGGGCCGCCGCCAGGTGTACCTGGTCGACGACCCCGACGTCGTGGACGTGGTCCGCCTGCTCGTCGGCCGCCTCACCGCCCGTACCACCGGCGCCGAGCTCCCGGCCCCCCGACGGCTCCATGGTCTCTGACGGCGAGGCCGCCACCTCGCTGCAGGTGCTGCGCCGACTGGACTCCGGGCCGCGCGGGCTGACCGAGGCCGAGGCCGCGGCCCGGCTCGCCGACCTCGGCGAGAACGCCCCGCCCCTGCCGCACACCGCCTCCTGGCCGCTGCGCTGCGCCCGGGCCCTGCGCGACCCCTTCACCGCCGTCCTCCTCACCCTCGGCCTGGTCTCCGCCCTCGTCGCCTCCTGGGGCACCGCCGTCGTGATCCTCGCGCTGGTCGCGGTCAGCTGCGGACTGCGCGCCGCGGGTGAACACCGCGCCGACCGCTCCCTGGCCGCCCTGCGCGAACTCGTCGCCGGCACCGCCACCGTGCTGCGCCGCGCCGGGCCCGACGCGGAGCCCCGGGCGCGGGAGGTGCCGGTCACCGAACTGGTGCCGGGCGACGTCGTCCGGCTCGGCCCGGGAGACCTGGTTCCCGCCGACGTACGACTGCTGCGCGCCCGCGGGCTCACCGTCCACCAGGCCGTGCTCACCGGGGAGTCGGCGCCCGTCGCCAAGGCGGCCGTCGACGCACCCGCCGTCGCCGTCGCCGACGCGGACGGTGCGGCCGGTGCCGCCGACGCGGGACCCTTCCAGGAGCCGTACCTCTGTTTCCAGGGCAGCGGGGTCGCCTCGGGCAGCGCCACGGCGGTCGTGGTGGAGACGGGGGAGCGGACCCGGTTCGCCGCCGCACAGGGCGTGGCGGGCGGGCGGCGGGAGGCGAGCGCCTTCGACCGGTCCGTGCACGGGATCTCCTGGGTGCTCATCCGGTTCATGCTGCTGACCCCGCCGCTGGTCCTCATGGCCAACGCCGCCCTGCGCGGCCGTGGGCTGGAGACGCTGCCCTTCGCGGTCGCGGTCGCCGTCGGGCTCACCCCCGAGATGCTCCCGGTGATCGTCACCACCTGCCTGGCCCGCGGCGCCGCGCTCCTCGCCCGCGCCCACCAGGTCGTCGTACGGCGGCTGCCCGCGCTGCACGACCTGGGCGCGGTCGACGTGCTCTGCCTCGACAAGACCGGCACCCTCACCCAGGACCGGCCCGTCGTGGCCCGCGCCCTCGGACCCGAAGGCGAGGACGACCCGGAGGTGCTGCGCTGGGCTGCCGTCGGCGCCTGGTGGACCCTGCAGCTCGCCGAACTGCCCGCCCCCGACGCCCTCGACGAGGCCCTGCTCACCGCCGCCGGGCCGGTCGGGGAGGAGTACGACGGCGTCGGCGCCGTCCCCTTCGACCCCGGGCGGCGCACCGCCACCGCCGTCGTCGCCGGCACCCTGGGCACCCATGTCCTCGTCACCAGGGGCGCCGCCGAGGACGTACTGGACCGCTGCGACCTGGAACCCGCCGAACGCGAGCGCCTCCTCGCCCTCGCCGCCCGCGAGGCCGGAGCCGGGCTGCGCGTCCTCGGCGTCGCCACCGCGCCCCGCCCGTCCCGCACCCGCCCCTACGCGGCCACCGACGAGCACGGCCTCGCCTTCCGCGGTCTTGTCACCTTCCGCGACGCCCTCGCCCCCGGCGCCGCCGAGGCCCTGCGCACCCTCGCCGGCCTCGGTGTCAGCGTCCGCGTCCTCACCGGCGACCACCCGTCGACCGCGGTCCGCGCCTGCCGGGACCTCGGCCTGGCCGCGGACCGGGTCACCGTGGCCGGCGACCCCCTCGACCTCGACGCCGACGTCGTCGCCCGCTGCACCCCCGAGGACAAGGCCCGGATCGTCGCCGGGCTGCGCGCCGCCGGGCACACCGTCGGGTTCCTCGGCGACGGCGTCAACGACGTCCCCGCCCTGCGCGCCGCCGACGTCGGCGTCGCGCCCCGCAGCGCCGTGGACCTCGCCCGCGAGACGGCCGACGTGGTGCTCGCCGACAAGGACCTCGGCGCGATCGGGCACGCCGTCACCACGGGCCGGCACAGCAGCGCCAACATCGCCTCCTATCTGCGGGTCACGCTCTCCTCCAACCTCGGCAACGTCATCGCGATGCTCGCCGCCGGCCTGCTTCTCCCCTTCCTGCCGATGCTCCCGGTCCAGGTGCTCGCCCAGAACCTCTGCTTCGACGCCGCCCAGCTCGCCTTCGCCCACGACCGTCCCGGGGGCGCGGCACTGCGCCGCCCGACCGTGCTGCGACCGCGTGCCTTCCTGCGGTTCATCACCGGCTTCGGCGTGCTCAACGCGGTCGCCGACCTCGCCACCTTCGGTGTCCTCGCGCTCGCCCTGCGCGGCCCCGACGCCCTCGACGACCAGGCCGTCTTCCACTCCGCCTGGTTCACCGAGAACCTGCTCACCCAGGCCCTCGTGATGTTCGTGCTGCGCGGCGGCACCCGCACCGGGCCCGTCGGCCGCGCCGCCGCCGCGCTCGCCGCCGTCGGCCTGCTGCTGCCGCCAGGACCGCTCGGCGCGGCCCTGGGCATGACCGGGCTGCCGCCCGCCTACCACCTGCTGCTCGCCGCCGTCCTCGGGCTGTACGCCCTGGCGCTGCGGGCGGTGCGGGCCCGCCACGACCGGCGGTAGCGATTGCGGGCCGGGTCCCGGGTGCGTTTCGCACTCCGGGTTGTACAGTTGCGCAATGTAGCAATCGTCGCTGCCCGGCCGGGGCGCATGCAGCACCCTCCGTCGGTACGGACATATGTGAGAAAGGGAGGGGGCGGTCATGCTCCGCAACGGACTCGAACCCTGGCACCTGCTGGTCGTCGCGATCGTCTTCATCGTGCTCTTCGGTTCCCGGAAGCTGCCCGACACCGCCCGGGCCCTGGGCAAGTCGATGCGCATCCTCAAGAGCGAGGCGAAGGCCATGAAGACCGACGAGTCGGCCGCGGCGGCGCCCGTGGAGCCGACGTCGGTGCAGATGGCGGCGGAGCCGGCCGCGGCCCCCGCCCAGCCGGAGCCCAAGCCGGCCGCCGAGCCGACCGTCACGACAAGCTGACACCTTCCGGTCCCCGAGGCCACGGACCGAGCGTCAGCTCACCGTGGCCCGGGACACGGCGGGGCTCCACCGGACCGATCGTCAGGCCGCCCTCGGACCCGCCATAAGACGCCATTTCATTTGGTGAGTCGGCGGTGACATATGAGGGTCGCGGCGATGGCGGTGAAGGCGAGGAAGTGTTCCGGCTTGCGCTCGTAGC
>NZ_JBEZLP010000052.1:0-60375 GCF_040652195.1 Streptomyces sp. NPDC048278 | reverse complement strand
CCCGCGTAGGACCCGAGGCTGAAGGACTTCTGCACGTACCCGGAGGCCGCGTTGAGGTTGGAGTACGTGGCCAGCGTGGTCGAACCGGCGGTGACCGTCAGCTTGTCGTACTGGGTGCTGGTGGTGGTCTCGGCGGTGTCGATGTGCAGGTAGAAGGTGAACGTGGTGGCGGTGCAGCCGGACGGGATCGTCACCGACTGGGACAGCGTGTCGGTGTGGGTCGAGCCGTAGCCGTCGAGCCACGCCTTGTAGGAACCGGTACGGGCCGCCTCACCGCTGTCCGTGGTGATGACACCGCTGGTCGCCGTCCAGGTCGTGTTGCCCGACTCGAAGCCCGGGTTGCCCAGCAGCTGGGACGAGGTGCAGGTGCCCCCGCCGCCGCTGGAACTGACGGTCCAGGTGAAGGAGGCCGTGCCGGTGGCACCCGTCGAGTCGGTCACCGTGACGGTGGTGCTGTAGGTGCCCGCCGTCGTGGGTGTGCCGGTGATGGCGCCGGTCGAGCTGCTGATCGACAGGCCGGTCGGCAGACCGGTCGCCGCGTAGGTCAGCGAGCCGCTGTTGGTGCTGCTCGCCGATATCTGCAGGCTCACCGCGGTGCCGACGGTCGAGGACTGGCTGCCCGGGTTGGTGACCGTGACGCCCGAGGTCGGCACGGTGATGTGGCTGCCGACGTTGATGCCGGCGAACGCGTTGCCGACACCCGCGTACTGGGCGGAACTGGTGCCGTACAGCGCGGCTGCCGCGTTCAGGGCGGCGGTGCGGGCGCCCGCGTAGTTGGTGCTGGACGTCATGTACGTCGTCAGCGCCTTGTACCAGATCTGCAGGGCCGCGGCCCGGCCGATACCGGCGACGGCGACGCCGTCGGAGGTGGGGCTGTTGTACGTGACGCCGTTGATGGTCTTGCTGCCGCTGCCCTCGGACAGCAGGTAGAACATGTGGTTCGCGGGCCCCGAGGAGTAGTGCACGTCGAGGTTGCCGACCCCCGAGTACCAACTGTCGGCCGACGAGCCGTCCTTGTCCGGCTCGTCCATGTAACGCAGCGGCGTGCCGTCGCCGTTGATGTCGATCTTCTCGCCGATGAGGTAGTCGCCGACGTCGGAGGAGTTGTTGGCGTAGAACTCCACACCGGTACCGAAGATATCGGAGGTCGCCTCGTTCAACCCGCCGGACTCACCGGTGTAGTTGAGCCCCGCCGTGTTCGAGGTGACGCCGTGGCTCATCTCGTGGCCGGCCACGTCGAGGGAGGTCAGGGCGTGGGTGCTGCTGGTGCCGTCGCCGTAGGTCATGCAGAAGCAGTCGTCGTCCCAGAAGGCGTTGACGTACGCCGTGCTGTAGTGGACGCGCGAGTAGGCGGCGACGCCGTCGTTCTTGATGCCGCTGCGGCCGAACGTGTTCTTGTAGAAGTCCCAGGTCATCTGGGCGCCGTAGGCCGCGTCGGCGCCGGCGGTCTGGGTGTTGGAGCCGGATCCGGTGCCCCAGACGTCGTCGGAGTCGGTCATCAGGGTGCCGGTGCCCGACGTGCCGTTGTTGAGGCTGTACGTCTTGTGGCCGCCGCGCGTGGTGTCGTACAGCTGGTACGTCGAACCCGACAGGGTGGTGTTCAGGGTGACCGTGCCGCTGTACTGGGTGTTGCCGGTGCCGGTCTGGACGGCCTGGTAGCGGTAGAGCTCCTTGCCGGTGGTGGCGTCCGTGACGACGTGCAGCTTGCTGGGCGTGCCGTCGTCCTGGAAGCCGCCGATCACGGTCTCCCAGGCGAGCTTCGGGGTACCGTTCCCGGCCCAGATCACCTTGCGGGCGCTGTCGGCGACGGGCTTCTGCGCGTCGAGGGCCTTGGCCGCCTTGAGCGCCTTGGTCTGGGCGGCGGACTTGCTGTAGGCCGCGGTGACCGTGGGCACCGTGATGGTGCGCTTGCTGTTGAAGGTGGTGCTCACCGTGCCGGCCGCGAGGGAGGCGGGCGGGGTGTGCACGATCAGGTCGCCGCCGAGGACGGGGAGACCGCCGTAGGTGCGCTCGTAACGGGTGTGCAGGGTGCCGTCGTTGTCCTTGACGACGTCCTTGACGACCAGCTTCTCCTTGGCGCCGAGCCCGATGGTGCGGGCGGTGGCGGCGGTCTTCTGCTGGGCGCTCTTGATGAGGGCCGTGTGCTGGGCGGGGGTGAGCTTCGCCTCCAGGCCGCCGGTGCGCACGGGGCTCGGGTGGGGGGTGGCGGGCTTGGCGTTCGCCGGGACCGACTGGATGCCGACGGCGAGGAAGGCCGCGGTGGAGACCAGGGCGGCTCCTACCGTGGCCCGTCTGTGGGGAAGACGTCTCACTCGTACTCCTCCTGCTACGGCCGCCGGGTCGCGGCCGGTGACAGACCGGGCAGACGGGGATGTGCTGCCCGGGAAGAGCTGAGCTGTGCGGGGACCGGGATCCGTGGACCGGGTTGCGTGGTCCGCGATCCGTGGACACGCCAGGGAGAAAGCGTGTGCTGAGCGAGGATTCCAGATTTGACCCGCACATGTCAGCCAGGTCGGGAGCGTTCGAGGGTTTTCCCTATGCAGGGCGGCGGACTCACCGCCGAGGCCCGGCAGAGCCGGGCGGCCACCGCGGACGATCAGCGCGAGCCGCGTCACTTCGGTGGATTTATTCTGTTACTGACGGATTCGGACACTGACGGATCCAGTCTGTTCCCGAAGGAATCCCCGACCGACCGTCGGCAGCTCCCACCCCCACGGAAGGGGCCCACGCATGCGGGTCTTCATCGTCGGCACAGGCAACATGGCGGGCGGTATCGCCACCCGGGCCCTGGCGGGCGGGCACACGGTCCGGCTCGTCGGTACGGATCCGGCCAAGGCCACCGCGCTCGCCGACGCCCTGGCCGAGCGGACGCCCGGGGCGGACGTGGCGCCCGCCGTGCCGGACGCGGTCGGGTCCGCGGACGTCGTGGTGCTGGCCGTGCCGTTCGACGCGGCCCGGCAGGTCGTGACCGAGTACGGGGACCAGCTCGCCGGGAAGACCGTCGTCGACATCTCCAACCCGGTGGACTTCTCGACCTTCGACTCGCTCACGGTGCCCGCGGACAGCTCGGGCGCCCAGCAGCTGGCCGAGGCCGCCGCGCCGGGCACGCACCTGGTGAAGGCCTTCAACACGACGTTCGCGGGCTCGCTGGTCGCGGGCGAGGTGGGCGGGCTGCCGCTGGACGTGTTCATCGCCGGCGACGACGCCGCGGCCCGTGACCAGGTGGCGGAACTGGTCGCCTCCGGCGGGCTCAACCCGGTGGTCGTCGGCGGACTGCGGCACGCCCGGGAGCTGGAGGGCATCCAGCTGCAGCACATGGCCCTGCAGACCCGGCCCGAAGGGCACGGCTGGATGAGCGCGATCAAGATCGTCGCACCCTGAGCCCCCTCGGTGACCCGCCTGGGCCGTCCCTGCGGCAACTGTGCCGATCCATGTTCCCGGGCGGCAGCTGAAGTCCCGGTGAACGCCCCCGCACACGCCACCGGCACGTAGTACCTTCCCCCACAACAGCGGTGACTCTGGGGGGAGTTGCACACATGCACGGCACGACGGACGGTTTCCACTACGGCGCGGTGACTCCGGTCGCGGCCTATCTGATGGCCTGTCTGGGCGGGGCGCTGGGGCTGCGCTGCATCGTCAGGTCGCTGTACCACCACGGGGAGTCGTGGCGGCCCGGCTGGCTCGCCCTGGGGGCGGCCTCGATCGGCTGCGGCATCTGGACGATGCACTTCATCGCGATGATCGGCTTCCATGTCCAGGAGACCACGATCCGCTACGACGTGGGGCTGACCCTGCTCAGTCTGGCGGTGGCGATCCTGGTGGTCGGCATCGGCGTCTTCGCGGTCGGCTACCGGGGCGCGACCGCGGGGACGCTCTGGACGGCGGGCGTGATCACCGGTCTCGGCGTGGCCGCCATGCACTACCTGGGCATGGCCGCCCTCCGCTTTGACGGAACGATTCACTACGACCGGCTGACGGTCGCCCTCTCCGTCCTGATCGCGATCGCGGCGGCGACGGCGGCGCTGTGGGCGGCCGTGTCGGTGCGGGGTTTCACGGCGAGTCTGGGCGCGAGTCTGGTGATGGGCCTGGCGGTGTCGGGCATGCACTTCACCGCCATGGCGGCCGTGAGCGTCGACGTGCACCGGGCGTCCGCCACCTCCTGGTCGAGCGCGTCACCGACCTCGCTGCTGCTGCCCATGCTGCTCGGCCCGGCCGTGTTCCTGCTGCTGGCCGGGGTGGTCGTGATGTTCGACCCGCTGCTGGTCATGGGCGAAGCGGACTGGGACCGGCAGGCCGCCGGACGGAACGGCCCGCCGGCGGCGCCGGCCGGAACGGCGCGCTCACGCCCACCGGGCCGACGAGGCTCGCGCACGCCCGGCAACCGCGGCGGCCGTTCGCCGCGCCCGGCACCGGCAGGACCGGGCCCGCACACCACGGAGACCCACCCCGCGCCGTCCGGCACCGACCGGTACGGCACCCCGGGCCGCCCGGCACCCGGCCGCACCGGGCGCTTCGGTGCCCCCGACCACCCCGCCTCCGGGCCACAGAATCCGTACGGAGCCCCCTCGAACCCTTACGAATGGTGACCGGCCCCGGTCCGATCACCGCGCCCGCACCCGCGCCCGTCCTCGCCCTGCCGCCTCGGCCGGTCCTGCCGGTCCTGCCGGTCCTGCCGCAGTAGACCCGGTGTTCACCACCGCAGCACCGGCTGCCTACAGTTCTGCCGCGACACATGATCGACCACGAGGGTGCGGTGCAGGACTTTACTGGCGTGTTCGAGACCCATCTGACCGTGCCGCTGCCGGGCCGGCTCGGCGACGGCGACGAGGCGCTGGGTCTGTGGGCGAAGCGCAACGCGATGAAGTACACGAGGATCCGGCTCGACCGGGGCAGCATCCCCGACCAGCCGATGCTCACCTACGGCGGCAAGGGCGTGCTGTCGGCGCAGCGGTTGGAGGCACAGGAGTGGGTGGGACGCCTCCAGGACGAGGGCTTCAGCGTTGCACGGGTGAAAATCGAAGCGGCCCCGTGGAATGCGGACGTGCCGCAGACCGCGGAGGAGGCCGCCGCGCTTCCCGCGCACAGCTATTTCGAGCACCACGTGAAGCTCGTGCTTGCCGGTGATGCCGATGTGGCCGTTGTGCGGGCGCTCGGCGGGCGCCACGCGGCACACGTGTCCTGGAACGCTCGCCGGGGCATGGACGGGGGGCGTCATGAGCGCTTCGTCACCCAGCGCTGCCGGGGAGTCGGCCGGCCCGAGGCCCGTCGAAGGCTCCAGGCCTTGTTGGGCGATCTCGCGGACTCGGGGCATGCAGCCGTGGAGGTCGAGGAGGAGTTCGTGGTGCACGACGACAACCCGGACGTGGACGCGGGCTGGGGCGACGGACCGGACAAGGCCGCATGACCGAGGACCGGCAGGAATCAGACCACGCGGGCGACGGGCCGTCGGGCGACTGCGACCCACCGGAGACCAGCTCCTCCCCAGAGTTTCCCGGCCGCCGGCCCACAGCCCGTCGTGCGGCTCTCGATCATGTGCTGGGTCTCATCGCCGAAGCCCCGTGGAGCGACAGCCTGGTTCTGCGCGGAAGCATGGTCATGCCCGCCTGGGCCGGAAGCCGGGCACGTGAGCCGGCCGACCTGGACTTCGTCGTTCTGCCGGAACGGAACACCGTCGTCGATGCCCTGGATCCGTACCCGCACGTGGAGCGGATCGATGTCGTCCAGCAGTGGCCGGAGGCCCTCGACGGCGCCGCCCGCTACGAGATCTGGATCGACGGGGAGGAGGAGTACGAGACGCGCGGACTGCGCCCCCGCACTCCCCCGGACGGGCTGCACTGGCAGACGGACCCGGATCCGTCGGACCCCGTCCCTCCCCACGACGGCCTGCTCGACCTGGTGCGCCGACGACCGGAGGCGGCGCCGGGAGTGGTGCTGGTCACGGACGACGCCCGCCAGGACCACACCTGGGGATACGCCTACAGCGGGTACGACACGGCCGGAGTCCGCATACTCATACCGTTTCGGGCGGACGGGGTGCCCGGCGGTGAGGTCCAGCTTGATTTCGCCCTGGACGAGAGGCTTCCGCACCCGCCGGTGTGGACCCTGGTGCCCCGCGGAGACGGCGGCGCACCGTCGATCGTCCGAACAGCGAGCAGGGAACTGTCCCTGGCCTGGAAGCTGTTGTGGCTGTACACCGACGCCGCAGCCGGCGACAGACAACAGTGCAAGGATCTCTACGACGCCGTCCTCCTGGCAGAGGACAGTCGCACCCGGCTCTCCCCACGACTCCTGCGGAGGGTCCTCCGTGACTCCCCCACGGGTGCTGTACCGGATGGCTTCACCTTGGACTCGGTGCGGTTCGACGAAACGGACTGGGTGAGGTTTCAGGCAGATCGCCCCAACATCCAGGGAACCGCGCAAAGTTGGCTTCAGAGACTGACCGCAGCTCTGCCACCGGAAACCCTGCCTACTGGGTGCCGCCGCCGGCGAACGCACGGAACTCGGCGCTGACACGGGCACGCCGGACGACGGAGCCGGTCGGCGACATCCCGCACGAGCCCGGCACCCGCTGACGACGACCCCGGGTCCGCTCTCCGTCCCGGGATGCCCGCGCACCGTCGCTTTCGACCGGTGCTCCGACCGGTGCCTCGACAGCCGAATGCGGTTCGCCCCATTGATCGTTGTACCGTTCCCGCGTGTCTGACTCCTCACGCAAGACCGCAGAAGGCGCCGGCTGGGGCGAGGCCGAGCGCGGCGCCTACCGCCAACTGATGCCGGACCATGTCGAGAAGCTGTTCTGGTTCAACCCGAAGACCATGTGGGCGGCCCGCAACGGGGTGCTGGCCTCCTGGTTCGGCGATCCGACCGGCCGTACCCGCAGTCGCTGGGTGGCACAGCGGGCGGTCGCCGGGGCGCCCGCCGACAAGGTGATCAGGCGTCATGAGGCGGACCGGTTCTCGTTCATGGTGATCGGCGACACCGGCGAGGGCGACGACTCGCAGTACGCCGTGGTGCCGGGGTTCCTGAAGGCGAGTCGGGACACCGACTTCGCGGTGATCGCGAGCGACGTGATCTATCCGGTGGGCACCACCGACGACTACGGCACCAAGTTCTTCCGCCCGTACCGGGACTATCCGGCGCCGATCTACGCGATACCCGGCAACCACGACTGGTACGAGGACCTCGGCGCGTTCATGCGCGTCTTCTGCGACGACGCCCCGGCGCTCCCTGCCGAACCGAGACCGCGTCCGCTCACCCGCGCCTGGTGGCGCGCCCTGCTCTGGCACCGGCCCCGTGAGGCGGACGAGCAACTCCTCACGCAGGCGCAGAAGTTGCGGCCGAGTCAGGAACAGACGGCCGTACAGCCCGGGCCGTACTGGGCCATCGACGCCGGGCCGGTCCGGATCGTCGGCATCGACACCGGGCTGCTCGGCACGATCGACGCCGAACAGGGCGCCTGGCTGCGGGAGGTGTCCCGGGGGCCGCGGCCGAAGATCCTCGTCACCGGCTCCCCGCTGTACGTGGACGGCGAGCACCACCCGTGCGCGATCGAGGGCGGTGGCACGGTCGACGACGTCGTCCGCGACCCGGCCCACCACTACGTGGCGGCGATCGGCGGCGACATCCACAACTACCAGCGCTACCCCGTCGACGTGGACGGGCGCACCATCCAGTACGTGGTCGCGGGCGGCGGCGGTGCCTTCATGCACGCCACCCACACCATCCCCCCGGTGTCGGTCGCGAACGTCACCGAGGACGACTTCCGCTGCTACCCGCTGCGCGGCGACTCCCTCGCGTTCTACAGCCGGCTGTACGGCCGGCGGCTGCGGCTCCGGCGCTTCTTCACCCTCACCGAGGCGGAGGCGACGGCCGTGATCGCCGAGCGCCTCGGCATCAGGCCCGGGCGGCTGCCCGCCCCGGACACCCGGGTCGGCCGCCGTGCGCGCCTGGTCGCGACCCTGCTGGGCGCGGGCAGCCGCCCGGACCGCGGGCCACGGTTCCGGCTGCCCGTGAAGAAGATCTACACGCAGCTGTTCTCCCCCGGCTCGGCCACCTACAGCCCGCCGTTCTTCAAGTGCTTCCTGCGCCTCGACGTCAGCCCGGAGGCGGTCCGGCTGCGCTGCTTCGCCGCCACCGGGAACCGCCCCCAGGAACTGGATCCGCCGGTCGAGGACGAGATCACCATCCCGCTGACCTGACCCCGAGCTGATCACACTCCCGCAATGTTCGGGTGCCACAATCGGGGCAGAACTGACGTACGACCGCTGGAGGACCCGTGCCGTCCACCCCCCGCCCGCTGCGCAGACTGGGCTTCCTCACCATCGGCCTGTTCGACGGCGCCGATCCGGGCCGGGGGCACGAGTCCACGCTGGAGATCATCGAGCTGGGCGAGCGGCTGGGCTTCGACAGCGCGTGGGTGCGCCACCGGCACCTCCAGTACGGCATCTCGTCGCCGGTCGCGGTGCTCGCGGCGGCCTCCCAGCGCACCAGCCGGATCGAGCTGGGCACCGCCGTGATCCCGCTGGGCTGGGAGAACCCGCTGCGGCTCGCCGAGGACCTGGCGACCGTCGACCTGCTGTCCGGCGGCCGTCTCAACCCGGGTGTGAGCGTGGGCCCGCCCATGCACTACGAGCAGGTCAGGGAGGCCCTCTACCCCGACACGGCCGACGTCGAGGACTTCAGCTACGAGCGGGTGCGGCGGCTCCTGGACTTCGTCCGGGGCAAGCCGGCCACCGACTTCAGCGGGGTGGAGGGCTTCGAGGTGTTCTCCGACGTCGTCCAGCCGCACTCGGCCGGGCTCGGGCGGCGGCTCTGGTACGGCGGCGGCAGCCTCGGCTCGGCGCGCTGGGCGGGCGAGCACGGCATGAACTTCCTGACCAGCAGTGTCGTTCGGGCCGGGGACGAGGCGGACGGGTACGACTTCACGGAGATCCAGCTCTCGCACATCCGGGAGTTCCGCGCCCGCCACCCGGACGGCGAGGCGGCGCGGGTCTCCCAGGGGCTGGTGGTCATCCCCACCGACTCCGCCACGCCGCAGCAGCGCGCCCGGTACGAGGCGTACGCGGCCAAGCGGCTGCCCCGCACGACGGCCCCGCAGGGCCCCGGGCGGCTGCTCTTCGCGCCGGACATCGTCGGGACCTCGGCGGAGATCGTCGAGCGGTTGCACGCGCACGCCGCCTTCCGCGAGGTCGACGAGGTGGCCTTCGCCCTGCCGTTCACGTTCGAGCACGAGGACTACGTCCAGATCCTCACGGACATGGCGACCCATCTGGCCCCGGCGCTCGGCCGGCGCCCCACGGCCACCGCCTGAGTCACCAGCGGCGCACCTCCGTGCCGGTCACCGGCTCCGACGGCTTGCCGTCCACCCCGACCGGCACCTCGCCGTGCAGCATCACCCGGTGCATGACGCGCGGGAAGCCGAGATGGGCGTTGTCGCTCGGCGCGAGGTGGATGGTGGCCCGGTTGTCCCAGAAGGCGACGCTGCCGGGCTCCCAGCGGAAGCGGACCGTGTACTCGGGCCGTACCGCCTGTTCGAGCAGCATCTCCAGGAGCGCGGCGCTCTCCGGGCGGGAGACGCCGGCGATCTGCTCGACGTAGTAGCCGTTGACGTACAGCACCCGCTCCCCGCTCTCGGGGTGGACCCGTACCAGCGGATGCACCGAGGCCACCTGGTGGTCGAGGAGGTGGCGCAGGTAGGAGTCGTCGCCGGGGCGGGGCTGGTAGCCGACGCCGAGGCGGTGCTCGGCGCGCAGGCCGTCGACGAAGGCGCGCACGGGCGCGGAGAGTCCGGCGTAGGCGGCGGCCAGGTTGGCCCAGGTGGTGTCGCCGCCGTAGGGCGGGACTTCCTCGGCGCGCAGGACGGTCGCGGCGGGCGGGTCGATGCGGGCGCCGTGGTCGCAGTGCCAGCCGCGCAGCAGGGTGTGCCGGCGTCGCTGGAGCCACTCGTCGTGCTCCATCCCGAACCGGCCGCCGAGTTCCAGCCGGTCGGCGGTGGTCTCCACCTCCGGGAAGCCGGCCGGTGAGGCGCTGCCGCGGCGGCCGAGCACGACCGGTTCGCCGAAGCGGCGGGCGAAGGCGACGTGCCCGGCGTGGTCGAGCCGCTGGTCCCGGAAGAAGACGACCTTCCAGCGCAGTACGGCCTCCCGGATCAGGGCGACCACGGCGTCGCCGAGTTCCGCGGTGAGGTCGACCCCGGTGATCTCGGCCCCGATGTGCCCGGCGACGGGTCTCACCTCGGCTCCGGCGACGCCCTGTGCCCGTCCTGCCGTACCCCGGTCGGTCGTCATGCGTACTCCGCGTGGTCGTCGGTACCCGTCCAGGGAAGATCGTGACAGCCCGGCGTGCGAGGCGGAAGGGAACACCCGGGTCGGGTTGATCATCGCCCGCCCGGTCCGCGCGGCCGGGGGTACGTCACGGTCCACGGCAACGTCCCCCGCGCGTACCGGGATCGGGCCGTTCCCGGTACGTCGGGCCGTGCGGGGGCCTATGTTCGCGAAGGTACTCGATCTTCGGTTCAGGAGGCCCCCACACATGCGTACCGCGCTCCGTACCGCCATGGCCGGGGCGGTGGCCGCCGGCACTCTGCTGACCTGCGGCACCGCCCACGCCACCCCCGCCGGACCGGGTGTGACCGGCAGGGTGATCAGCCAGACCACCGTCGGGGACACGGACTACGTCCTGCGGGAGATCACCGTCCCGCCCGGCCAGACGACCGGCTGGCACTACCACGACGGCCCGGTCTACGGATACGTCCAGAAGGGTACGCTCAGCCACTTCCACTCCGACTGCAAGGAGGACGGCGTCTACCGGCGGGGCGGCACGGTGTACGAGTCGGGCGGCCCGGCCGACGTCCACCTCGGCGCCAACCTCGGGGACACCGACCTGGTCCTGGACGTGCTGTACGTCCTGCCGCACGGCTCGCCGTACGCGGAGTCCGTGCCGAATCCGGGCTGCGACTTCGAGTAGGGCCGGGCGGCCCGTCACGTCAGTCGTCGGTGACCGGCAACGGGCCTTCGGGCAGCGGCTGTTCGGCCCAGATGGTCTTGCCGCTGCCCGTCTGCCTGCTGCCCCAGCGCTGGGTGAGCTGGGCGACGAGGAGCAGGCCACGGCCGCCCTCGTCGTACGCGTGCGCCCGGCGCAGGTGCGGTGAGGTGGAACTGCCGTCGGAGACCTCGCAGATGAGCGCGCGGTCGCGGATCAGGCGCAGCTGCACGGGCGGTTCGCCGTAGCGGATGGCGTTGGTGACGAGTTCGCTGACGACGAGTTCGGTGACGAACGCGGCCTCGTCCAGGCCCCAGTCGGTGAGCCGTTCGACGGCCGCCTGCCGGAAGTGCGCCACCTCGGCGGGGTCGGACGGCACGTCCCAGGTGGCGACCCGGTCGGCGCCGAGCGCGCGGGTGCGGGCCAGCAGCAGGGCGACGTCGTCGGCCGGCTGTTCCGGCAGGACGGCCTTGAGGACGTTGTCGGTGAGGTCCTCAAGGGAGTCGGAGGGGGCGCTCAGGGCGCGGCACATCTCCTCGGTGGCGCGGTCCACGTCCCGGTCGCGGTCCTCGACCAGGCCGTCCGTGTAGAGGGCGACGACGGATCCCTCGGGCAGTTCGAGCTCCGTCGCCTCGAAGGGCAGCCCGCCGACGCCGAGCGGTGGTCCCGCGGTCATCGGGATCAGCTCGGCCGCGCGGCCCGGCAGCACGACCGCGGGTGCCGGATGCCCGGCGGCGGCGAGGCTGAGCCGCCGCGATACGGGGTCGTAGACGGCGTACAGGCAGGTGGCGCCCAGTTCGGCGACCTCCTCGCCGGAGCCGTCGGCGGCGAGGTGGGTGACCAGGTCGTCCAGGTGGGTGAGGAGTTCGTCGGGGGGCAGGTCGACGTCCGCGAGGGTGCGTACGGCGGTGCGCAGGCGGCCCATGGTGGCGGAGGAGGGGATGCCGTGGCCGACGACGTCACCGACGACCAGGCCGACCCGGCTGCCGGAGAGCGGGATCACGTCGAACCAGTCGCCGCCGATGCCGGCCTGCGATCCGCAGGGCAGATAGCGGTGGGCGACCTCGACGGCGGCCTGGGGCAGGCCGCGGGGCAGCAGGCTGTGCTGGAGGGCGAGGGCGGTGGAGCGCTCGCGGGCGAAGCGGCGGGCGTTGTCGATGCAGACGGCGGCGCGGCTGGCGAGTTCCTCGGCGAAGACGGTGTCGTCGATGACGTAGTCGTCGGGATGGCGCATGCGCACGCCCACCACGACACCGAGCAGGACGCCGCGGGCCTGCAGGGGTACGGCGATCATGGAGTGGACGCCCTCGCGGTGGGCCCGTCCCTCGGGCGCGCGGGCGTTGCGCTCGTCGACCCAGCGGCGGAACTCGGGCTCGCCTGCCTGGCCGACCACGGCCCGCCGCTCCCGCAGCGCCCGCGCCGGCGGTGACGCCGCCGGGTGCGCCTCGGACTCGCCCAGCCGTACGGCGGCCTCGGGGGTGCCCTCGGTCACGGAGCCGTGGGCGACCCGGCGCAGGGCGATGTCGCCCTCCGGCACGGTGAGCGGTTCCTCGGCGCCGAGGACCCAGTCGAGGAGGTCGACGCTGGCGAAGTCGGCGTACCGGGGGACGAGGAGTTCGACGAGTTCCTCGGCTGTGCGCACCACGTCGAGGGTGGTGCCGATGGCGGTGGCCGCCTCGTTGAGGAGGGCGAGCCGGAGCCGGGCCAGGTACTGCTCGGTGCTGTCGAAAGCGGCGAGGGCGACGGCGGTGAGCTCGCCCGCGGGGTCGCGCAGCGGCCACATCTCGATGCTCCAGGCGTGCTCCCGGTTCAGGGCGGGGGCGCCGGTGAAGCTCTCGTAGCGGACGGGCCGGCCGGTCTCGACGACCTGGCGCAGATGACGCAGGAAGCCCTCGCTGTGCGGGGCCTCCTCGACGGTGTCCGGGAAGAAGCGGCCGAGCAGGGCCTCCTCGGGGACGCCCATGACGTGGCAGGCGGCGGCGTTGGAGCGGAGGTAGCGCTGACGGACGTCGAAGACCGACATGGACATGGAGGCCTGCTGGAAGGCCTGGCCGGCGAGGGTGGGGTCGGCCTGAAAGGGTGGGTCGGCGGTGAGGACGTAGCCGGTGACGGCGCCGTCGGGGCCCAGGACGGGGCAGGCGGTCAGGGCGATCTCCGTGCGCCGTCCGTCGGCGCACCGCAGCGCGACGGTCCCGCGGCGGGCCTCCGGCGCCTCGGCGGGCACCGGCTCGGCGAGGAGGTCGGTGGCGGGCCTGCCCACGACCTCCTCCGCCCGGTGCCCGGTGAGCATCCGCGCACCCTCGCTCCACCCCGTCACCCGGCCCAGGGCATCGATGATCGCCGCGGCGGCGACACGCTCCATACGCCCCAGGATGAGACCTATGCTCCGGCGCATCAAGCGCGGACCGGGGCCGGCGGCTCAGCCCTGGTGGGCGCGCAGGGCGGCCAGCGCCCGGTCGGCGTGGGTGTTCATGCGCAGCTCGCTGCGGACGACCTCCAGGACGGTGCGGTCCTGGGCGATCACGAAGGTGGCCCGCTTGGTCGGGGCAAGCGAGAAGCCCCGCTTCACGCCGAACAGCTCCCGGACGGCGCCGTCCGCGTCGGAGAGCAACGGCATGCCCAGTGTGTGCTTGCCGGAGAACTCCTGCTGGCGTTCCACGCTGTCCCCGCTGATCCCGACGGGCCGGGCGCCGACGGCCGCGAACTCGGCGGCGAGGTCCCGGAAGTGGCAGGCCTCCGCGGTGCAGCCGGCCGACAGGGCGGCCGGGTAGAAGAAGAGTACGACCGGCCCGTCGGCCAGCAGTTCCGTGAGGTTGCGCGTCGTACCGGTCTCGTCCGGCAGCGCGAAGTCCTCGATCGTGCTTCCCACCTCGACAGGTGCCGCCATCTATCGGCCCTCCTCGTTGCGTGCGACCCCGCGCGCCCACAGCACCAGAGGGATCTGGAGCGGCAGGCGGGCGAGGGCCGCGGTTCTGAGCGGCTCGGGCCGCTTCTGCCAGTCGACGGCCATCTGCACGTTGGCCGGGAACACGCCCACGAAGAAGGCGGCGGCAGCGCGGGCCGCCGCCTTCCGGGTACGGGGCAGGGCGATCCCCGCCGCCAGCGCCAGCTCGACGGCCCCGCTGCCGTACGTCCAGGCCCGCGGGGATCCGGGCAGCGCCTTCGGGATCGTCGCGTCGAACTGCTTCGGCGCCGCGAAGTGGGCGACACCGGCGGTGGCGAGCAGTCCCGCCAGCAGCAGGGGTGAACGTTCGGACCGGGCCACGAAGCCTCCTCTGACGACCTGCCGCCGGATATTACCGGGCGGTACCGGTCCGGGGCGCCGGGGGCACCGTCTCGGCGGCCTCCTGGCCGGACTCGTCCTCGACCGCGTGGGTCAGGAAGTCGTCGACCATGCGGTGGAAGAGGGTGGCCAGCTGCCGCAGTTCCTCCGGCTCCCAGCTGTTGAGGGCCAGTTGCATGCCGCGCGCCCCGGCGTCCCGGACCCGGTCGACGGCGGCCCGGCCGGCGTCGGTGAGTTCGATGCGCTGGGCGCGGCGGTCGTCCGGGTCGGGCACGCGGGTGACGTAGCCCGACCTCTGGAGCTGCTGCACGGTGCGGGTCACGTGGGACGCCTCGACCCCGAGCCGCTGGGCCAGCTCCCCGGGGCGCAGCGGCTCGGAGTCGGCGACCTGGCGGAGCAGGGCCACCGCGGCGCGGTCCAGCGGGACACCGGCCAGGGCCATCAGCCGCTCGTGCTGGCGGGCCCGGGTGCTCAGGTAGGTGATGCGCGTCAGGGCACGCTCGATCTCCACCACCTCCGAGGTGGCGGCGGGGACGTCTGGCAGCGGTTCTGTGGGCATACCGGCCAGTTTACCATATCGTTGCGTAACTCAAGTAAGTTACTGCGTGGGTTTACCCTCCGTACTGCGCAGAGCGTACGCACCGGCTGTCAGACGCGGTGCTCACGCAACGGCCCGACGGTGAGTCCCCGCTGGTCACAGCTGTCCAGGAGGTGTGGCAGCGCGCCCAGGGCCGAGCGCCAGGCGCCCGGCGCCGAGGTGCAGTCCGAGTCGTGCAGCAGGATCGTGCCGCCGCCGTCCAGGTCCCGGACGACCGTACGGTGGACGGAGTCCGGGGTGGCGCGGGCGGTCCAGTCCTCGCCCCAGCAGGTCCACAGCACCGGCGTGAGGCCGAGGCGGCGGGCGGCGAGGTGGGCCGCGGTGGACATCACTCCGTACGGCGGCCGGAACAGCCGCGGCGGCTGCCCGGTGAGGTCGCCGACGGTGTCCCGGGCCCGGGCGAGGTCGTCGTGGGTGGCCCCGGGACCGCGCAGCAGGAGCGGCCGGTGCAGCCAACCGTGGATCGCTGTCTCGTGCCCGGCCGCGGCGATCTCCCGGACCAGGCCGGGCGAGCGGCGGGCCTCGCGGCCGAGCAGGAAGAAGGTGGCCCGGATCTTCCGCTCGTCCAGGGCGCGCAGGAAGAACGGGGTCGACAGCGGGTCCGGCCCGTCGTCGAAGGTGAGGGCGACGTGGTCCGCCCGGCCCCGGCCGGCGAGGCGGGGCATGACGCGGTTGCGCAGCGGCCCGAAGGTGGAGATCACGGGAGCCGCGTGCAGGGCGAGCGCCGGGAGGGCGGCGAAGGCGGCCGTACGGAGCAGGCGTGCGGGGACGGTCACGAGTGGTGCTCCTCCTGGTGCGGGCCGCCGGGGTGGGCGTCGTCGTCGAGGTCCAGGGTGTGGCCGATCGCATGGATGACGCCCGGCCCACTACCGGTCGTGGCGACGGCGGTCCCGACGGCTCCGGCCCAGAGGACACAGGCCACGGCCGCACTTGCGGCGAGCCGTCGAACGGCCGAGCGGCGCAGGCTGGGAGCGGGCGGACGGGGACCGCGCGCGGTGGCCTGGCGGGGCTCGTGCGGGGCGGGCGGGAGGCCGGGTGCGGATGCGACGCCGGGAACGGGCGCAACGCCGGCAACGGGCCCGACACCGGCACCAGACTCGGCGCCGAGGGCAAGCGCCGCACCGGAAGCAGACTCGGCGGCGAGGGCAGGCGCCGCGCCGGAAGCGGACTTGACGCCGGAAGCAGGCGCGGCCGGGGCCGTCGGGTGCGGCGTCGGCCGGTGGCGGGCGGGCGGCAGCCGGAGCGGCAGGGGCGCCGGCAGCGGGCCGGGGGCGCGGCAGGCGCGGGCGATCTCGTCCGCGGGGCCCGCTCCGGTGACGGCGAACAGGGCGTGGCCCGCCTCGCGTTGCAGCAGGCCGCGCGGGCCGTCGATCAAGTCGCCCAGCACGTCCTTGAGTTCGGCCGGGTCACGGATCCAGGCGGCGACCCCGGCCTCGTCGAGCGCGGCGGCGTTGGTGAGGCCGTGGCCCGGTATGCAGCGGTAGCTGGCGACGGGCAGGCCGGCGGCGAAGGCCTCCAGCGAGGTGAGACCGCCCGCGTTCTGCACCAGCACGTCGGCCGCGTGCATCAGGCCCGGCATGTCGTCGACCCAGCCGTAGGCGTGCTCGATGCCGTCGGCGCGCAACTGCCGCACCAGGGCGTCGTTGCGACCGCAGACGACGACCGGTACGGCCGCACCGCAGTCGCGCAGTTCCAGGGCCACCTGGCGGACCGGGCCGACACCCCACGAACCGGCGACCAGCAGCGCCAGCGGGGCGTCCGCGGGGAGCCCGAACCGGTCCCGGGCCGCCCGGCGTTGCCCGGGGTCGGCGGGACGGAAGCGCGGGTCCGCCACCGGGCCGCCCACCCGCACGTCCCGGGCACCCAGGGCGCGGGCCTGGGCGGCGGGCACGGCGTGGGCGGCGAGATGGACGTCGACGCCCTCGGCCACCCACAGCGGGTGCACCGAGAAGTCGGTGAGATAGGTGAACACCGGTACGTCGAGGCGGCCGGTCAGCCGCAGCCTGCCCAGGACACGGCTGGCGCCGGGATAGGTGGAGACGACGGCGCCGGTGTCGGCGGGGAGGGCGGCACGCAGCCGGTGCTCGGCGGTGCGCAGCAGCGCGCGGGCCAACGGGCCGCCGCCTCCGGCGCGTTCGGTGCTGGTGTAGACGCGCTGGTAGATCCAGGGCGCCCGGACGAGCATCCGGTGGTAGCCGTCGCGGACGGCCCGGCCGAGCCGGGCGGGGAGCAGATCGAGCAGGTCGTACCGGTCGACCGTGACACCGGCCGCCGTCAGCCGGCGTTCCAGTTCGCGCGCGGCGCCGTCGTGGCCCGCGCCGATGCTCGCGGAGACGATCACGACGCGCTCGGCGGCCGTCGCACGCCGGGAGGCGCGGTCGGGCCGGGGACGCAGGGCGGCAACCGCCAGGGCGCGCAGATGCACCGTACTTCCGAGGTGGGGCATGGGTGGATTCCTCCGCAGAGACTCCGCAGGTGGAGTGGAGCGGCGAAACTCTACAACATGTAGTAGGTAAACTCGTACAACTTGTAGTAGACGACTGCCACTCGGCTCGGCGACCACGGAACCCGGTTCTACATGCCGTAGTAGCAGTCCGGGTAGGCTGTGGGCTCGAACGTTGGTTGAAGGACGGTGAACGGTGCGCGACCGGAAGATCGAGGAGACCGGCGAGGCATCCGGCCGTCGGGCCCCCGGCGAGTTGGAGAGCGGGGTGCTGGCCGCCCTCTGGGCCGCGTCCGAACCGCTGACCGCCCGGCAGGTCCAGGAACGGCTGCCCGGGGACCTCGCCTACACGACGGTGCTGACGATCCTGTCCCGGCTGCACGACAAGGGCACCCTGGTACGGCACCGGGCGGGCCGGGGCTACGCGTACGCGCCGGTGCGCGACGAGGCGTCCGACACGGCCCAGCGGATGCACACCCTGCTGGAGCGCGGTTCCGACCGGGAGGCCGTGCTCAGCCGGTTTGTCTCCGAACTCTCCGAGGAGGACGAGCAGTTGCTGCACCGGCTGCTCGGCGAACACGACGCGGGCCCGGCCGGCGAAGGGCCCTGAGCCGGTGACCGTCAGCGTCTACGTCCCCTTCCTGGTCACCGTGGTCCTCGCGGTGGCCGCGCCCCGGCTGGCCCGGCGGTTCGCGCCGCGCCCGGCGGCCTGGGCACTGGCAGGCGGCGCACTGGTGACGGCGCTCGGCTGGCTGGGTTCGCTGGCGCTGCTGGCGTTCACCGGACTCGCCCAGATACCCGAAGTCGCCGAGGAGGGCCGCTGGTCGGTGGCGGCACTGCGCGCGGACGACCCCGTGTACCTCACCGTGTCCGCGGTCGCGGCGGTCGCCCTGCTCGCCTCCCTCACCGGCCTCGCCGTAGCCGCCGTACGGCAGGCCCGGCATCTGCTCTGGGCCCGTCGGGAGTGCGCGCGGCTGCCCGGGGACCTGGAGCTGGCCGTGCTCGACGACGCGTCGCCGCACGCCTTCGCGCTCCCCGGGGCGCCGGGCCGGATCGTGGTCTCGCACGGGATGCTGCGCTGCCTCGGCGACACCGAGCGGGAGGCCCTGCTCGCCCACGAGCGGGCCCATCTGCACGGCCGCCACCACAGGTTCCAGAGCGCATGGCGGCTCGCCGCCGCGGCCTGCCCCCTGTTGCGGCCGTTCGCCGAGACCGGCGGTTACGTACTGGAGCGCTGGGCCGACGAGGAGGCCGCGGACCACGTCGGGGACCGGACGGTCGTCGCCCGCGCGGTGGGCCGCGCGGCCCTCGCCTCGGCCCGGCCCCCGGCCGGCGCCTCGCTCGCGGCGACCGGCGGCGCCGTGCCGCAGCGGGTCCGGGCGCTGCTCGCCCCACCGCCGCCGCGCCGCGCACTGCCGCTGGTCGCGGGGGCCGCGCTGCTCGTGGTGTCCTGCGCGAGCCTGGCGGAGGCCACGTCCGACAGCGAACGCATGATCGAGGGCGCCCAGTTCGCCGCGTGCGTCACCGCGTTCAAGGACTCCGGGACACCGGCGCAGCCGCCCGAGCACGGGCCCTGCTGCCACCCGCCCCGCGACCGCGACCACGACGAGCCGGGCCGACACCCGCGCTGAGCCCGGCGGGGCTTGACAGCACGATCGTCACGGGGGATATCGTCACCCGACGATCGGCAGGATTCCTGATGGTCGATCGGTCGCCCGCCGGCGCCGCCCCACGGTCCGGGCCCCTCCCGATCGGAGCCGCATGTCCCTTCTGGCACGACCTTCGGCCGCCGCGCTCGTCGCGAAGACCCTGCAACGCCTGACCGGGTTCGCGAGCAGGCGCCCCAAGGGCCCGGGCTCCGACGCCGCCTCGCACGCCCGGTTCCCCGAGTTCCCGCGCACCGTGCGGACGTTGACCGTCCCGACGTCCGTCGCCCCGGCCCGCGTCACGGTCTACCTGCCGCCGGCCACGACGCCCGCTCCCCCGGTGCACGTCAACTTCCACGGCGGCGGATACGTCATGTCGCTCACCGAACTCGACGACCCGCTCTGCCGGTTCCTCGCCGCCGAGGCCGGGGTGGCCGTGGTCAACGTCGACTACGTCGTCGCCCCGCAGCACCCCTTCCCGGCTCCGCCGCGCCAGGCCTACGAAGTGGTCCGCTGGGTCGCCGAGCACGCCGCCGAACAGGGCTGGGACGGCTCCCGGGTGACCGTGGGCGGGCAGAGCGCCGGTGGCGGACTCGCCGCGGCGGTGGCCCGGCAGGCGCTGGCGGAAGGCGGCCCCTCGATCGCGCTCCAGGTGCTGCACTATCCGCCGCTGGACCTGGTGACGAACGCGGCGGACAAACAGGCCGCGATCGCCAGGCCGATGCTGCGGCCCTGGATGGCGGAGGTGTTCGACACGGCGTACGTGCCGGAGCCGAAGCGGCGCGCCGACCCGCTGGTCTCCCCCGCGCATCCGTCGGACACGGCCGACCTGACGGGGATCGCACCGGCGCTGGTGATCACCGCGGCGTACGACCTGTTGCGGGCGGAGGGCGAGCGCTACGCCTCGCGGCTGGGGGCGGTGGGGGCGTTGGTGGAGCATCACGAGGTCGCGGAGGCCGACCACGGGTACGACGGCAAGGACGACGTGAAGGCGCGGGAGGTGTATGCGCTCATCGCGCGTCATGTGCGTGAGGTGCACGGGCGGGGCGCCTGAGAGCTCGGGGGGGTGCCCGGTGGTGCGCGACGGGCCGTCGTCGGTGGCTGGTCGCGCAGCCCCCCGCGCCCTCCAAGGGGGCGCGGCACGCACCGGCGTTCAGACGGGCAGGGATACGCCGAACTTGTCGGCCTGTTCGGTGAGTTGGCTCCACACCTTGGGCGCCACCGGGATGCCCTTCGCGCCCCGCTCCTCCGCCACGGCCGCGCTGCGCTCACCGGGGTAGAACACCCCGTCCGCGCCCTCCGCGACCGGTAGCCCCTTCAGTGCGGTCAAGGTGTCGTCGACGTTCGCGACGAAGGTCTCCGGGTCGCCGAAAGCCGCCGGGTCCACGGCGACGAGGAGGGCGTTCTGCCGGTGTTTGCGGTCGCCGGCGTGGAAGGAGGCGAAGATCGGGGCTCCGACCAGGACGCTGGTCAGGAGTTCGAAGGCCAGGGACATCCCGGAGCCCTTCGCGCCGCCCAGCGGCAGGGGCATGACCGCCCGTTCCGGGTCGGTCGTCGGAGTGCCGTCCTCCGCCGCGGCGGCCCCCTCCGGCAGCGGTGTGCCGTTCGCCCTGGCCTGGCGGATCCTGCCGAGGGCGACGGTGGCGGTGGCCATGTCCAGCAGCAGCGGGGCGTGTTCGCGGGCCGGTACGGCGATGGCGAGGGGGCTGGTGGCGACGGCCGCGCCCTGGGCGCCGGTGTAGCCCATGTTGGGCATGCCGGCCACGAAGCCGAGCCCGACCAGGCCCTGTTCGGCGATCCGGGACGCGTAGCAGCCGATGGCGCCGGTGTGGACGGTGCGGCGGACGCCGACCGAGGCGATGCCCGTCTCGCGGGCCCGTCGTACCGCTTCGTCGGCGGCGGCGGTCAGGGCGACGGGGCCGGGGGCGCGGTCGGCGTCGAGGACGGCGGCGGCCGGGGTCGTCGACTCGATCGTCATCTTCGGGTGCGCGTTGGCGATGCCCTTGGCGAGCAGGTCCAGGTAGGCGGGGACGCGGGCGGTGCCGTGCGAGTCGACGCCGCGCTGCGCGGCCCAGACGAAGACGTCGGCGGTGGTGCGGGCGTGCTCGGCGCTCAGGCCGCCCTTTTCGAGGAGGGCGGCGGAAAAGGCGCGCAGGTCGTCGGCGGGCACCAGGATCTTGGCGGGGGTGCTGGACATGGTTGCGGTGTGTCTCCTGGCTAGCGGGTGACTAGGACGTCCACGACGGCGGTCGTGCCCTCGGCCACGGCCTTGAGGGCACGCTCCAGCGCCGGCATGAGCGCCTCCGAGGTGTCGACGGTCTCGGTGTGCATGCCGAACGGCTCGGCGAACGCGGCGAGCCGGGGCAGCCGGTGCAGATCGGTGCCGAGCCATTCGCCGGTCTGGGCCGCCGCGCCGTCGGGGTAGAAGCGGCGGTGGTTGAGGTTCATCGACTTGTAGACACGATTGTTGAACACGACGATCAGCAGCGGCAGTTCGTATGCGTGGGAGGCGTCGTACGAGGGGATCACCGGGTTGTAGGCGAAGGCCCCGTCGCCGATGGTGAGGACCACCGGCCGCTCCCTCGCGGCGAGTTTGACGCCCAGGGCGACGGCGATGCCCTGGCCGAGTCCGCCCTGGACGTAGAAGTAGGAGTCCGGGGCGGGGGTGCGGAGATGGCGCCTGACGACGCGGCTGTGGGTGATGGTCTCGTCGACGACGATCGCGTCCTGTCCGTCAAGCAGTCCGCGCAGGGCGGCGGCGACCAGGACCGGGTCGACGCCCTCGGCCTCGGCCGCCTTCGCCTCGGCCGCCTCGATCGCGGACTGCTCGGCGGCGTGCCGTTCCTGCTGTGCCGCCCGGCGCACCTCGACCGTCCGGTCGTCGAGGTCCCTGGCCCGCTTGGTCAGCTGGCGCAGCGTGTTGGCGACGTCGCCTTCCAAGTACGTGTCGGCGAAGAGCACTTGGTAGACGACGTGCGGGCGCTGCGGGACCTCGTCGATGACGACGACCTTCGCCCGGGAGGGGCGGCGGGAGGGCGGGTAGAAGGGCGCGCGGCAGTTGACGAGGAGGATCAGGTCGGCCGTGTCCATCCAGGGCCCGATGTCGCTGCCGGCGTGCAGCGGATGGGTCCGCGGGAAGTTGCCGCAGACCGCCGAGTCCGGCTCGACGACGGGGATGTGCCAGGCCTCGGCGAAGGCGACCAGAGCCTCGAAGCCGCCCGCCTCGCGCCCCGCCGTCTCGGTGACGATCACGGGGTTGGCCGCCTCCCGGACGAGGTGCGCGACCGGGTCGACCTCCTCCGGCGAGCTGTGGGTGGCGCCGGGCGGCACGACGGGCTTGGCCTGGCGGCCGTCCCAGTCCTCCAGGAGGATCTCCAGCGGGATGTTCAGGTAGGCAGGTCCGGCCGGGGCCCGCCAGGCCAGTTCCGCGGCCCGGGTGATCATGGTGGGCAGCGTGTGCACGCTGGCGGCCTCGGTGGACCACTTGGTGAAGGGCCGGGCGATGCCGTGCGGGCCGCCCACGACCGACAGGTTGCGGTACCACTGGCCGCCCGGGTCGTGGCCGGGGGCGTCGCCGTACGTGGTCGACTCCGAGGAGGCGACCACCATCGGCACGCCGGCCAGCAGCGCGCCGTGCACGGCCATCGAGCCCTGGAGCAGGCCCGGGGCCGCGTGCAGCAGCACACCCTGGGGGCGGCGCGCGATCAGCCCGTACCCGGTGGCCATGCCGACGGCGACCGTCTCGTGGGTCAGGTCGAGGTAGCGCGGGGCGGGTTCGCCGTCGCGGTGACGGCGGGCCAGTGCCTCCCAGACCGGGGCCCATTCGGAGCCCGAGGAGCAGAAGACGTGGTCGGCGCCCGCCGCGTGGAAGGCGGAGACGACGGCGTCGCCGCCGTCGAGCCGTGGGGTGGTGGTCATCGCCGGTGCGTCCTCAGCCCTCGACCGGCCAGTTCAGGACCTCGGAGACACCGCGGCCCATGATCCATTCGAGCTCCTCGGGCGTGAAGTCCCAGTGCTTGGTGAACTGCTCGATGGTGTCGGTGTAGGTGATGCCGTGGCCGAGCAGCCGGGTGATGTCGGTGCCGTAGAAGCAGCGCTGCGGGCCCATTTTGTCGACCATCTCGCGCACGTACTTCTGGATGTTGTCGTTCGGGAAGGGCTGCGTGGAGTAGCCCGGCAGCGCCGACACCTTGACGTAGATGTTCGGGTGGACGTGCAGGTCGGCGGTCTCCGAGACCCAGTAGCCGATCGCGTCGTCGACGCAGCGGGCCATGATGCCCATGTGGTCGATGATGATCTTCAGCTCGGGGTGCCTGGCGGCGATCTCGCCCAGCTCGCGCTTCCAGATCGGGGCGTGGACCATGGTCGGAATGCGCAGCTCCTCTGCGACCGGCCAGTACCAGTCGTTGGTGCCGTCGATCATCCAGTTCCGGTCCTGCGGCCGGTGGAAGGTGAGCCGGGTGCCCTTCACGTGCGGGTTCTGCGCGAAGTCCCGGAGCATCGCCCTGCCCTCCTCGGGCTTGTTCTGCGGGATGCGGGCCATGATGCCGAACCGGTCCGGGTGGGCCTCGCAGGCCTCCAGGGCGTAGTCGATGCGGTCGCCCTCCCAGGACGGCGGCAGGATCAGCGCCCGGTTCACGCCGGCCTCGTCCATCAGCTCCAGGGCCTCCTCGTAGGAGAAGGGGTCCTCGCGGTGGCCGTTGAGCCGGATCCGCTCCCGGGCGCCGGGCACCCAGGGGCGATCCGGGGTCTCTTCCTTCCAGATGTGGATCTGCGTGTCGACGACGAACATGGCGCGGACTCTTTCTCTCGAACGAGGGTGTGGGGTGGTGCGGAGGGAACGCTAGGCAAACCGCGGGCTCTTGCGGAGATCCCGGCGCGCAAGCTGTTGTTGCACGGAAGTGCGCTGTTCGCGGGGCATACGGCCGCTGTCTCAGGCGTCGCCGAAGACGGCCGCGGTGATGTGTTCGGCGATCGCCATGGAGGCGGTGGCGGCCGGCGAGGGGGCGTTGCGTACGGCCGTGATCCGGCCGGCCCGGTGGATGCGGAAGTCGTCGACGAGCGTGCCGTCGCGGTCCAGTGCCTGCGCCCGTACGCCCGCCCCGCCGCGCACCACGTCACGGACGCCGACGCCCGGGACGTACCGCTGGGCGTCCTTCATGAAGGCAGCGGCGGAGAAGGAGCCGCGGTACTCCTTGATGCCGGTACGCCAGTGCCGGGCGGCCATCCGCCAGGTGCCGGGGTAGGCCGCGAGGGCCAGCAGGTCCCTCGGTGACACCGTGCTGCGCCGGTAGCCCTCCTTGGCGAGGGCGAGGACGGCGTTGGGGCCGACCTCCACCGAGCCGTCGACGCGCGGGGTGAAGTGCACACCGAGGAAGGGGTAGCGCGGGTCGGGCACCGGGTAGACGAGCCCGCGGACCAGATGGGTCCGGTCCGGCCTGAGCAGCATGTATTCGCCGCGGAAGGGGATGATGCGGGGCTCCTGCCGGTCCTGCGCCAGCCGGGCGACGGAGTCGGACTGGAGGCCGGCGCAGAGGACCAGCCGGTCGACGCGGACCCGGTCCGGTCCTGAGGCGACCTCGATGCCGCCCGGCACGGTGGTGACGGCGGTGACCGGGAAGCCGAGGCGCACCTCGCCACCCGAGTCCACGACGTCCCCGGCGAACGCGCGGGCGACCGCCGGGTAGTCGGTGATCGCGGTGCGCGGGGAGTGCAGGGCCGCGATGCCGCCGACGTGCGGTTCGAGTTCCCGGATCTCCGCCTTCGAGATCCGCCGCAGCTCCGGCACGTGGTTGTGCTTCGCCCGCTCGTACAGGTTCGCCATCCGGCCGAGCTCGTCCTCGCGGACCGCCACGACCAGTTTGCCGATCTCGTCGTACGGCAGCCGGCGGTCCTGGCAGTACTCGCGCAGCAGGGAGACGCCCCGCACGCACAGATCGGCCTTGAGGCTGCCCGGCGGGTAGTAGATGCCCGCGTGCACCACGCCGGAGTTGTGGCCGGTCTGGTGCCGGGAGACCTCCTGTTCCTTCTCCAGGACCACGACCCGGGTACCGGGGCGGCGCAGCGCGATCTCGCGGGCCGTGGCCAGGCCCACGATGCCGGCGCCGACCACGCCGACCGTCTCGTCACCCATCGGCCCGCTCCCGGGCACCGATGTGGACGGCCACCGTCTTGACGCGCGTGGAGAACCTCAGGACCTCCTCGCCCTGCTCCTTGTAGCCGGTCCCGGAGTCGTGGAAGCCGCCGAACGGCAGATGGACGTCCCAGCCCGTGGTCGTGGTGTTGACGGCGACCTGCCCGCACTCGGCCTCGTCGGCGAAGCGGTACGCAAAGCCGAGGTCACGGGTGAAGACGGCGGCGGCGAGCCCGAACCCGGAGTCGTTGACCGCTTCGACGGCAGCGCCGAAGTCACCGACCGCGCGGACGGCGAGGACGGGCCCGAAGACCTCCTCCCGCCAGACGGCCAGGTCCGGGGTGATGCCCGCGAGGACGGTGGGTTCCAGGTAGCAGCCGTGGGGCCGCTCGCTGTCCGATCGGCCTCCGGTGAGCACGGTCGCGCCCTGCTCCACCGCCCGGTTCAGGTCGGCGAGGACGCTGTCGCGCTGCTTGGGGCTGGACAGCGGGCACAGGGTGGTCGCCGGGTCGGTGCCCGGGCCGACGGTCAGCTCCTGTACCTCCGCGACCAGCAGCGCGACGAACTCGTCGTGCACCGGCTGCTCGACGATCACCCGGCTGGTGGCCGTGCAACGCTGTCCTGCCTGGCCGAAGGCGGCGGCCACGACGGCCTTCGCGGCGGCGGGCAGATCCGCGTCGCGCAGCACCACCGACGCGTTCTTGCCGCCGAGTTCGCCCTGGAAGCGGACGTTGCGGTCGGCGAGGCGGCGCCGGATGCGGTTGCCCACGGCGTTGGAGCCGGTGAAGGTGATGCCGGCGATCCGGGGGTCGTCGAGGAGGGCCTCCTCGATCTCGGCGGTCCGGCCGGTGACGACGTTCAGGACACCCGCGGGCAGGCCCGCGTCGTGCAGGGCCCGGGCGAAGTGGAGCCCGGCCAGGGGTGTCTCGCCGGCCGGCTTGAACACGGCCGCGTTGCCGGTGGCAAGCAGCGGGGCGAGCTTGCGGGCCGGGGTGATCAGCGGGTCGTTCCAGGGGCTGATCACCAGGATCACGCCGATCGGCTCGCGCTGGGTGTGCGTACGGTGGTTCGGGCGTGCGTCGTGCAGGAGGGTGCCGTAGCCCTGGCGGGCGAGACCGGCGTAGTACTCCAGGAAGTCCGCGGCCTTCAGCGTCTCGCCGGTCGCCTCGGCCCGGGTCTTGCCGTTCTCGGCGGTGACGTCGGCGGCGATCTCCCCGGCCCGCTCCCGGATCAGCCGGGCCGCCTCGGTGAGGACCCGGGCGCGTTCGAAGGGGCTGGTGCGCTTCCAGGCGGCGAAGCCGCGCTCGGCGTGGTCGTAGGCCCGGGTGACGCCCTTGGCGGAGAGGGCCGGGACACGGGCGAAGGGGGTGCGGACGTCGGCGGGGTCGTGGACGTCGATCCATTCGCCGGTGCTCACCCACTCCCCGCCGAGGAGGGTATCCAGAGTGCGCATGGAGATCACTTCCTTTGTCGTCCGCGCTGCCGCCCGTGCGGGCCGTCTGCGACAACACACCATGTGGGAGGGGGTCCACCAGCCCCACGGGGGCAGGCATAGATTGCGCTGCGCGCGAGCCGTGGGGCGCATGATCCATGCTGGAATCGGGCGGACCGGACAGGTTCCGAGACACGTTCCGAGACACGTTCTGAGGAGAAGACGGATGGCATACACAGTCGTCGCCCGCTACCGCTGCGCGCCCGCCGACGCTGCCGCGGTGCGCGCCGCGCTGCTGAAGGCGCGGGAGGCCACGCGGACGGAGCCGGCGAACCTGATGTACGACGTGCACGTGGTGGAGGGTGAGCCGGGTGGGTTTCTGCTGTACGAGCGGTACGTGGACCGGGAGGGGTTCGAGGCGCACAAGGCGGCCGAGCACTTCAAGGAGGTCGTCGTGGGGGTGGTGTGGCCGTTGCTCGTGGAGCGCACGGTGACGTTCGCCGAGGTGATCTAGCGGCTGCCGGGCTGGTGCGAGTGGAAAGGGCGCGGGTCGTGGTGGGTTGCTCGCGCAGTTCCCCGCGCCCCCAAAAGAAAGGGGCGCTGCACGAGCGCCCCTTCAGGGGCGCGGGGAACTGCGCGACCGGCCATGACGGACCCGCAGGCGAGAACGCTCAGAACTCGTTGCCCCAGCAGTACCGGGCGATGGTCTCGACCAACACGAGCTTCTTGAGCTGACCGTCGGCTCCCAGGAGCGGTCGGCTCGCCACGTCGGCGAAGCCCCGCGAAGGGGAGACGGCGCCGTCCTCCAGGTCCTTGAACTCACCGACCGCGTCGATACGGGACATGACGGCGTCGATGTCCTCCAGCTCCGGCACCGTCGCGTCGACCACCCCCAGGCAGAAGTCCCGGTCGTCCGGCAAGGCCCGGACCAGGTCGAGTTCGGCCCGCGTGCCCTGGTCGAACGGGAGGATCCAGCGGTCGGCGCCGATGCCGGCGTACAGCTGCTCGGCGCGCGCGAGGTCCAGCTCGGCCGGGGCCGACCAGCCGGGGGCGAAGCCTATGCGGACACCCTCCGGACGCTCGTCGAGGCGTACCGCAAGGGCGTCCACGGCCAGCGCGTCCGCGAACGGCAGGGCACCGGGATCGGCGGGGCCGGGGCCCAACTGGGCCAGCAGGAGCGGGTTGTCGAGCTGGATCAGGCGGACGCCCGCCGACACCAGGAGCTGGATCTCGGCGCGCACGATCTCCGCGAGGGCCTCGCCCAGCTCCCGCGCCGAGGAGACGCCGAGGCCCGGCCGGAAGGTGGTGGCCGCCAGGTACGCCGGGGAGGGCAGGGTGGCCTTCGGGGCGATCACCGTCAGGCCGGCGAGCCGGGCGGCCCGGTCGGCGAGCAGCGGGCCGTCGGCCTTGGGCAGGGATTCGGCGACCCAGCGGACCAGGCCGTCCGGGCCCGTCTCGTCGGTACGGCGGAAGCCGGACACGCCGTCGAGGACGGCGCTCCGGAAGTCCTCGCGGGGGTAGTCGCCGTCGGTGACGACGGTGGAGCGCAGCTTGCGCTGGTAGGCGACCGCCTCCCGGACCGCCGCGTCGACGGCCTCGGGGTCGGCGGTGGACAGGCCCGCCGGGCGGACCAGGCTGCCGTGGTGGTCGATGCGGTAGTTGAACGTGTCCGCCATGGTGTCAGTCCTTTCCGCCGGAGCCGGTGACGCCCCACGCGGCGAACTCCAGCTCGTAGCCGAGCGCCTTCAGGACCTCCTCGGCGATCCGCTGGTCCTCGTCCGCGGTGCCGCCGGCGATGCCGAGCCCGCCGATGACCTCGCCGTCCTTCTTGATGGTGACGCTGCCCTCGGCGGCCATGATGGGGAGGGCCGCGCCGGGGAGTTGGGAGAGCTGGGCGAAGAAGACGGGCTGGCTCTCCTGCCACTTCTTCAGCATCGGGCCCGGGCGCTGCATGACGGCCGCGGTGTAGGCCTTGGCGCGGGCGATGTCGGGGGTGAGCGGGCGGGCGCCGTCGGGGCGGCGGATGGCGACCGGGAAGCCGCCGGCGTCCACGACGGCGACGCTCACCGCCTTGCCGATCTCCTCGGCGCGCTGGTGGGCGGCGCCGATGATCTCCTCGGCGGCGGCCAGGGTGAGGCTGGTCATGCTGCTTCCTTCGGTGCGGTGAGGGTGCGGCGGAGCCGGGCGACGGCGGCGTTGTACTGCCCGGGCGCCTCCCAGTACATGGAGTGCGGGGCGCCCGGGACGATCTCCAGGTGCGAGCCGGGCAGCAGTTCGTGGGCGCGGGTGACGGTCTTCACGCCGAGGACCGCGTCCTTCTCCCCGGCGAGGAAGGCGACCCGCACGCCGGAGGCCCGGATCTCCTCCAGGGTCGGGCCGTCGGTGTCGAGGTTGCGCAGGTCCTGCATCCTGGCCACGTTGAACGTGCCCATCTGCTGGAAGAGGAAGGTCAGGTCGGCCCGTTCCCGCTGGAACGTTCCGGTCAGCAGCCGGTCGATGACGGGGAGCTTCACCGCCTCGGCCCGGTCGGCCGCGGCCAGTTCCCGCAGCTCGGGGTGGCTGATGCCGCCGAGGGAGTGGCCGAGGACGACCGAGGAGACCCGCTCGGGGCGGAGCAGGCCGGCGCGCAGGGCGGCGACGGAGCCGATGGACTGGCCGACGAGCATGGCGTCGGTGATGTCCTCCTGGTCGAGGACGGCGACGACGTCACCGGGGAAGTCCTGGCCGTCGAACTCGGCCATGGAGGAGTCGGACTTTCCGAAGCCGCGCAGGTCCACGGTGAGGACCGTGAACTCCTCCCGCAGCGCGGCCACTTGTTGCCACCAGGCGGCGTGGTGGCCGCCGCTGCCGTGCACGAAGAGGATCGCCGGGCCGCTGCCGTGGCGCTCGTAGTAGATGGAGGTGCCGTCGGAGTCGGCGAGGGGCATGGGGTGAACTCCCGTACGGATGCGCTCAGTTGGGGCGGCGGCTGTGGTGGACGAGTTCGATCATGGTGTGGTCGGGGTCGTGGATGTAGCAGAACTTGGACTGGTTCTCGGGGCGTTCGATCGGCCGGGTGTGCCGGATGCCCAGCTCCGTGAGGTGGGCGAGGAAGTCGTCCCAGTCGTCGACCTCGACGGCGAAGTGGTAGGGCGCCATGCGCTCCATCTCCTCGACGGGAGTGAAGTGCAGGTCGAAGTTGCCCCGGGTCATCAGCACCACGCGGGTGTTGGACTTGGGCTGGATGCGCTTCATCCCGAAGACCTTGGTGTACCAGGCCGCGGTGCGGTCGGGGTCGGTGGTGGGGAAGTTGACGTGGTGGATGTAGCGGGGTTCCGCGGTCATGAGTGGTTGCCTTCCAGGTGTACGGGGTTGGACAGCGCGCCGATGCCGCTGATCGCGACCTCGACGGTGTCGCCGGGGTCGATCCGGCACGTCGACTCGGCGCCCATCCACAGCACGTCACCGGGGTGCAGGGTGATGTGCCGGGTGATCTCGACGATGTAGTCGAAGGGGTCGAAGACCATGTCCCCGGTCGGGAACGCGGCGCGCACCTCACCGTTGAGCCGGAGCGTGGTGGTCTGGGCGAGGGCGTCGACGTCGGTCTCGATCCACGGGCCCATCGGCTTGAACGTGTCGCTGTTCTTGCTGCGCCAGAACGTGCGGTCCTGGTGCTGCCAGGTGCGGGCGCTGACGTCGTTGCCGATGGTCCAGCCGAAGACCGACTTCCGGGCGTCGTCGTACGTCGCGTGCCGGACCGCACGGCCGATGACGGCGACGAGTTCGGGTTCGGCCTCGAAGCGTCCGGTCACCCCGGCCGGCTTGACGATCGGCGAACGGTGGCCGGTGAGCGCGTTGTTGGCGCGGTAGCCGACCTCGGGGCGCTCGGGTGTCGCGGCCCCGGCGTGCTCGATGTGCCGGGGGTAGTTGTAGCCGACGGCGTAGAACACGCCCGGGACCACGGGCGGCAGCCAGGTGGCGTCGGCGACCGGGATCGTGCCGAGGACGTCGGGCTCGCCCTCCAGCGGCGACCCGGAGAGCAGTTCGACACGGGACTCCCCCACCCGGCCCCAGACCGCCCGTCCCTCCACCGAGACCCGTGCGTACCTCATGGCGTCAGCAGGTGGGAGACGCGCTTGGTGACCAGGTAGGCGTCCAGTGCCTCCGGGCCGCCCTCCCGGCCGTACCCGCTCTCCTTGACCCCGCCCGAGGGCGCCTCGTGGACCGAGCCGCCGCAGTGGTTGATCGAGAGGATGCCGGCCTCCAGCCCGTCCGAGAGTCTCTCGGCGGTGGCGGCCGACCTGGTGAACCCGTAGGCGGCCAGGCCGTACGGCAGGGAGTTGGCGGTGGCCAGGGCGTCGTCGAGGTCACCGAAGGGCACGATCGGTGCGAGCGGCCCGAACGGCTCCTCGGAGAGCAGGTCCGCGTCGGCCGGTACGTCGGTGAGGACGGTCGGGGCGAAGAAGTAGCCGGGGCGGTCTAGCCGTTCGCCGCCGGAGCGGACCGTGGCGCCCTTGCGCACCGCGTCCGCCGTCAGCCGCTCCACCGACCGCAGCCGCCGCTCGTTGGCCAGCGGACCCATGGTGGTGCCCTGCGTCAGCCCGTCGCCGACGACCACCGATTCGGCGGCCTTGACGAACTCGGCGGTGAAGTCCTCGGCCAGGGACTCGTGGACCAGGAAGCGGCTGGGCGAGGTGCACACCTGGCCGGCGTTGAAGAACTTGGCCTGGGCGGCGCGGCGGGCGGCCTGTCCCGGGTCGGCGTCGGCGCAGACGATCACCGGGGCGTGTCCGCCGAGTTCCATCAGGGTGGGTTTCATGACCTGGCCGGCCGCGGCGGCGAGGAGCTTGCCGACGGGCACCGAGCCGGTGAAGGCGATCATCCGGGTGACCGGGGAGGCGATGAGACGGGCGGAGACCTCGGCGGGCTCGCCGAAGACGAGGTTGAGCACTCCGGCGGGCAGTCCGGCGTCCGCGTAGCACTCCACCAGGGCGGCGGCCGTGGCCGGGGTCTCCTCGGAGGCCTTGATGATCAGCGAGCAGCCCGACGCCAGGGCCGAGGAGATCTTGCGGTTGGGCCCGCCGACGGGGAAGTTCCAGGGCACGAAGGCGGCGACGGGGCCGACGGGTTCGCGGCGGACGGTGAGGACGGTCCCGGGTGCGGAGGGCACGATACGGCCGTAGGCGCGCCGGGCGTCCTCGGTGTGCCAGCGCAGGGTGTCCGCGGTGCGCCTGGCCTCGCCCGTCGACTCGGCGAGGGTCTTGCCCTGCTCCAGGGTCATCACGCGGCCGATGTCGGCGGCGCGTTCGGCGATGAGGTCGGCGGCCCGGTCGAGGACGGCGGAGCGCCGGGCGATCGACGTCGCGCGCCACACCTCGAATCCGTGCTCGGCGGCTTCGAGTGCGCGGTCGAGGTCGGCGGGGGTGGCGAGGGGGACCTCGCCGATCGTCTCCTCGGTGGCGGGGTCGACGACGGGGGCGGTCCGTCCGGAGCCGCCCCGGCACCACTCGCCCGCTATGTACATGCGGACGGCGGGATAGCCGTGGTCGGTGGTCATGAAGGGGTGCCCTCTCAGGTTCAGGACGGGGTGCGGGACGCGGTGGGGGCTTCCTGGTCGCGGTTGGTGCGCAGCGCCCAGATGTGGTGCGGCGGGCTCGTCTCGTGGACCCGGGTGCCGTACGTGTCGTCGGCGCGGTCCATGTCGGCGGCGTACTCGACCCGGCCGCCGCACGGGGCGTGCAGGAAGCGGAAGACGTTGGAGCCGATGGTGTGCCGGCCGAGCCTGCGGGCCTCGCGCCAGCCGTGCTCGATCATGTGGTTGCCGCCCTCGATCACGTCGTCGAAGCCGGGCACCTCGTAGGCGATGTGGTTGATGCCCGCCCGGTCGGGGCGGTGGCACAGCAGCATGGTGTGCTGGTCGTCGTCGCCGGGTGCCTGCAGGAAGACGCCCATCGGCTCGACCACGTCGGTCGGGCGGAACCCGAGCCGGTCGACGTAGAAGCCGACGGCCGCCTCGCGGCCCTCCTGGGGGATGTTCAGGGCGACATGGCACATGCGCAGCGGGCGGACCCGGGTGATCGGTTCCAGGGCGGTGTTCCAGCGGGTGACGCTGCCGAGGGTGTTGGCGGGGCGGGGCGTGACCGGGGCGGGTGCGGGGCGGGCCAGGGTGAGGCCGACGCCGAAGCCGGTCCGGTCGACGGTGTGGTGGACGCCGTCGGCGCTTTCGCGGACGGCGCGGTCCCGGCCGGCTGCCGTCACCAGCCGGGCCAGTTCCTCCGGTGTGTCGACGCCCCAGACGACCTCGCGCAGCGTCGGCCCGTCCTCGACGGGGGCCGGCAGCAGCGGCGACGGCCGGGAGTCGAGGTGCAGGGTCTGGCCGGTGAGGGTCTCGAACACCGCGTGCTCGTCGGTCCGTTCCAGCATCGACAGCCCGAAGTCGTCGAAGAACCGGACGCATTCGGCGATGTCGTCGACGCCGTAGGTGACCGATTCGATTCTCTGGATTCCCATGGATTCCTCGTTTCCGGGTCGCCTCGCGAGCGTAGATTTCGGCCGACGAGGACCTCAATGGCGTGAGTGGTACGGAATGCGCAAGCGTTTCTTGCGGCTTGCGCTACGACCGGATCGTGGGAATCGGGTTCTGCGCGAACCACCCGGCGAGGAAGTCCAGGAAGACGCTGATCTTGCGCGGGGTGTCCTGCCCGGGTCCGTAGATCGCGTACAGCGGGCGGTCGGGCACGGCGAGGTCGGGCAGCAGCACCTGGAGGGCGCCGGAGACGAGGTCGTCGTAGGCCGGGCGCTGGGGCAGCAGGGCGATGCCGCGGCCGTGCACCGCCGCCTTCTGGAGGGCGATGTAGGAGTTGGACGAGAACGCGATGTTGCGGATCTTGTGCAGGGTGCTGGCGTGCCCGTGGCCGATCCGCCAGACCGGGTCGTTCAGGTGGACCAGGCAGTCGTGGCCGGCGAGGTCGTTGGGGTGGACGAGCGTGCCGCACCGTTCGATGTACTCCGCCGAAGCGCACAGCACGAAGGGCAGCGAGGCGATCTTCTTCAGCCGGACGCTGGAGTCCCTGAGGTCCCGGGTGTGGAAGGCGACGTCGAATCCGCTGTCCAGGAAGTCGTAGGTGCGGTCCGACATCCCGCCGAGCTCGAACCTGACCTGGATCTTCGGATGGGTCGCCGAGAACGCGGCGATGGCGTCCCCGAGGTCGAGACTGCCGATCCACTTGGGGCAGATGACGCTGAGGGTGCCCTCGGGCCGGTCGTGGAGCTGGGCGATGCCGGCGTCCTCGGCCTCGATCTCGTCGAGAATGCGGGCGGCGAACTCGGCGTAGCGCCGGCCCGGCTCGGTGAGGCTGACGGAACGGGCGGTGCGGTTGACCAGGCGTACGCCGATCTGCCGCTCCAGCTCCGCCACGTGCCGGGACACCAGGGAGCCGGACGAGCCGAGTTTCTTCGCGGCCCCGCTGAAGCTGCCGACCTGGGCGACGGTCACGAAGCTGTGCATGAGGAGCAAGCGGTCCATTTTTTCCTCCGAACGCGCGTGCGGCTCGCTCGCGCCGGTCACCCACACAAATCGAATGTCGGCAATTCTGTCAACGCTTGTACGCTTAAAAGATCGGCCGCGTTTCTCATGGTCAGGCGGTGGACGGGGCCCCCGACGGGGTGATCCGGCCGTACCCGCGGACGTCCGGGAACGGGGGCTCCCGGTCGGCCTGGAGGTCCACCTGGAAGGCGTTCAGACACATGCCGAGCATGGTGAAGTTGCCGAGCGCGCCGATCGTGTCGACGAGCCCCCTGGGGCCGAAGTGCGCCAGCGCGCGGGCGAAGGTGGCGTCGGTGACGAAGTGCTCCTCCAGGACCTCCCGGCAGAACTGGTAGAACGCCTGGTCGGCCTCGTCGTCGAAGACCGCCGCGCGCTTCTCGGCGATGGCCGCGACGGCCGCTTCCGGGATGCCGGCCTCGACCGCCTGGCGGACGTGGGCGTTCCAGGAGTACTGGGCGTCCCAGTTGCGGGCGGCCATCAGCAGGGCCAGTTCACGCAGGTGTGCGGGAAGGCTGGAGTCGAAGCGGGCGAAGGCACCGAGGGACTCCGCGCGTTCGCACATCTCCGGGCTGTGCAGCCAGACCCGGAACGGGCCGCGGACGGCGCCGCGGCGGCCGGCGATCCGGGCGGCCAGCTCCCGCTGGCGGGGGTCCATGTCGTCTTCGCTGAGCACGGGGAGCCTCATGGGGCCGGTACCTGCCTTCTCTCGCCGACGGCCGTCGATGGCCGTCGATGGCCGGGTGAGGACGCTACCGGCGGCCCGCGGCCGGTCACACCTCCCGGAGCGCAAGGTAAAACTGCACGCCAGGGGGCACCCGTTCGCGCCCGCGCGGCCTAGCGTCGGTCGGCGTACCGGGTACGCCACAGTGGAGAGGAACCCCCGGATGACCACGATCATCAAGGCCGCGTCCGTACCCCTGCTCGACCGGGGCGGCGCGGTCGTGACGACACCGCTGATCACCACGCCGTCCGCGGGCGGCGAGAACCTCGTCACCAGCGGGATGAGCGTCTACCCGGTGGGCTCCGGGGCGCCGTTGCACTCGCACAACTGCGACGAGCACGTGACCGTCCTGGAGGGCGAGGCGGAGGTGTGGGTGGACGGCGAGGCGACCCGGCTGGCCCGGTTCGACACCACCTACGTCCCGTCCCCCGTCCCGCATCTGTTCCGCAACGTCGGCGACACCCCGCTGCGGATCCTGTGGGTGTACTCGTCGGGGTACGTCACGCGGACCTTCACGGCCACGGGGAAGACGGTCGAGCACCTGTCGGACGCGGACCGGATGGGCTGAACCGGCGGCGGCCTGGGACGTCCCAGGCGTCCCAGGGCACGCGGGGACGACATGGTGACGGTTCGGCACGGAAACGCTCCGAGTCGTGATCACGCTTCGTGGTCACCGGCACGACAGCACGGAGGTTTCCATGTCCCGTCGGATCCTGAAGAACGGCCTGCTGGCCACGGTCGCGGTGTTCGCGTTCCTGCCCACGGCCGGAGCCGCCACCGCGAGCGCCGCCACCCCGGTCCCCGCGCCGCAGGGAATCGTGCAGTACTACAACTACACCACCCTGCCCGCGCCGGCCGGCCACCGTCTCCACACCCGGCACTACACCTACCGGACCGTGGGCCGGGTCACCACGCACCGCGTCCGCCTCAACGTCCGCTCGGGCCCGAGCACCCGCTACCGCGTGGTGAGCCACCGGCACAACAACCGGCTCGTCCCGCTGACCTGCAAGACGTACGGCGGCTCGGTGCGCGGCAACCACACCTGGTACCGGCTCCCGCACCACAAGGGCTACGTCTCCGCGCACTACGTCCGGGTCGGCCACGCCGTCCCGTGGTGCTGACGGGCCGTCACCGCCGCATTCCCTGACCGCGCAGGCCTGTTCGGGAACCCGTGTTCCCGAACAGGCCTTCGGCATGCACCCCCCGATTCACCGTCTTCACACCAGTTCGCCGATTGCGGCCCCGGTTCCGATGGGAAGCCATTCCGACAACAGGGGCGAAACGCCCATAGCGTAATGAAGTCGAGGCACGCAACATGCCGCACTCCGAAGGAGCGAGAACCACCCCATCGGACGAGTCGTCGACGGCGAGGCTGCGCGAACTCAAGGAGCGTACGGGGCTGAGCCTGGCGGCGCTGGCCGCCCGCACCCCGTACAGCAAGTCCGCCTGGCACCGCTATCTCTCCGGCGACAAACGGCCGCCGCGCGCGGCCGTCGAGGCCCTGGCCCGGCTCGCGGGCGCCGACCCCGCCGCCGTACTGGCGTTGTGCGAGGCCCCCGAGGGGCCGCCGGCCGCGGAGGCGCCCCGGCAGGGCCGGCCGGCGAGGCGGTGGCGGCTGCCGCTGACCGCGCTCGCCCTGCTCGCCGCGGCCGGAGTGACGGCCGCGGCGGCCGTGACCGTCTCGGACCGGCAGGGCACCCCGGACGTCCAGCCGGTGTCGGCGGCGCCGCGCTGTCACGGCCGGTCCTGCCAGGGCGAGTTGCCGGACGCGTCGGCGTGCGACCGGGACGCGCGGACCAAGAGCCGCGTCACCGGCGTCGCCTACGACGTCCGGCTGCGCTGGTCCCCCGCCTGCGGCACCGCCTGGTCCGAGGTGCGGCTGCACACCCCGCTCGCGCGCGAGGTCTCGGTCCGGGCCGGGGAGGACGTGCTCTCGGCGAGCTATCCCGCCGAGGACTCCGTCGGCTACACGAGCCCCATGCTCGCGGTGCCGGCCCCCCGGGGTGTGGAGGCGTGCGCCGAGGTGGCGGGACAACTGGCGTGCACGGGCCTTGAGGCGGAGCCCACCGGGGAACCGTAGGAAGGCGCCGCGCCCGTGGAAGGGGCGCGGCGCCGGACCGGTCCGGGGGGCCGGTCAGTGGGCGGCGACCAGCTTCTCCCGGTCGTTGCCTGCCTGCGGCTGCCGGGCCGAGCGCAGGGCGGCGATGCCGATGAACACCATCGAGGAGACACCGGCCAGCGCGAAGGCGGTGAATCCCCAGTCGCCGTTGCCCGCGGCGAGCAGCTGGCCGCCGAGCCACGGACCGAAGACCGCGCCGAAGCGGCCCATGCCGGAGGTCCAGCCGACGGCGGTGGCACGGTTGTCCGGGGTGGAGCGGATGGAGACGGTCGCGTAGATCATCGTCTGGGCGCTGTTCAGGAAGACGCCGGTGAGGAAGACGACCAGGGTGGTCACGCCCATCGGCATGTGGACGCTGAGCAGGTAGACGCCGACGGCGGTGAGGGCGAACCAGACCGCGGCGATGCGCGGGGCGCCGAACCGGTCGGCGGCGCGGCCCGCGACCAGCATGCCCACGATGCCGCCGAGGTTGAAGACGACGACGAAGGTGAGGGCGTTGGTGAGCGCGTAGCCCTCGGTGCGCATCAGGGTCGGCAGCCAGGTGGCGACGCCGTAGACCAGGAGCAGGCCGCCGAAGGAGGCCAGCCAGTACAGCAGGGTCTGCAGCCACTCGCCGCCGCGGAACAGGGCGAGCAGCGCGTCCCAGCGGTCGGCGGCGGTCTTCCTGGCGGCGACGGCGGGCAGTTCGACCTCGTAGCGGCCGGCCAGGGCGGTGGCCTCCTCGGTGCGGCCCTTGGCGACCAGGAAACTCAGCGACTCGGGCAGGAGCTTGAGCAGGAAGGGGACGAAGAGCAGCGGGAGCACGCAGACCCAGAAGGCGGAGCGCCAGCCGAAGGGGTCGACCAGCCACTTGGCGACGTAGGCGGAGAGGATGCCGCCCGCGTGGTGGGCGGTCATCAGCACGCCGATGGTGATCGCGATCCGGCCGCCCCTGGCGTAGTCGGAGACCATGCTGATCGCGGTCGGCAGCAGCCCGCCGAGGCCGACGCCGGCCAGGGTGCGGCCGAGGCCGAAGACCCCGAGGCTCCCGGAGACCGCGCAGATCCCGGAGGCGAGCGAGAACAGGGTGACGCAGGCGACCATCAGCTGCTTGCGGCCGATCCGGTCGGCGACCGTGCCCGCGGTCAGGGCGCCCACCAGCATGCCGAAGGTGGCGTAGGAGCCGAGGTCGCCGGCCTTGTCCGGGGTGATGCCGAAGGTCTTGGTCTCCAGCAGGTGGGGGAGCACCGAGCCGTAGATGAACATGTCGAGGCCGTCGAAGAGCACGGCCAGCCAGCACAGGCCGACGACCAGCAGGGCCAGTCTGCTGCCGCGCGCGGACAGGGCGGGGGAGGAGGACATCGTTGTTTTCCTCTCGTCCAGGAGGCGTTCCCTGGAGGGGAAGCGGTAGAGGGGGTCGAGGCGGCTCGTGCGGCTGACCCGTGGTGCGTAGACGCTAAGGATCGACCGACCAAAACGTCAACACTTTTGTCAACAATCACAGCAACAATCCGGGTTCCCGCAGGTGGCAAGGGGGGTGGGCGACGCGCGCTGTGGCGCGTCACCCACCCCCCCTGCTGCCCGCCGTGCCCGGTTCAGCCGACCGGTGGTGTCCCGTGGGTGTGGAAGGACTCGATCGTCTTCAGACCCCAGGCCTGGCCCTTGGCGCGTTCGGCCTCGGTCCAGGTGACCAGCGGCCAGTCGGGGGCCAGCACCAGCCGGGTGAGCGGGTTGCACAGCTCGATGCGGTTGCCGCCCGGCTCGTAGACGTACAGGAAGAACGTCTGCTGGATGGCGTGCTTGTGCGGGCCGGTCTCGATGAACACGCCGGTGTCGATGGCGAGGTCGGCCGCGCGCAGGATGTCCTCGCGGGTGTCGGTCGCGAAGGCGATGTGGTGCAGCCGCCCGGTCGACCCGGTCCAGTCGGACGTGTAGACGACGTCGTACGACTTGTGGGTGAAGGTCAGCCAGCGGGCCGCGATCGTCCCGTTGTCCAGGCGGACCTGCTCGGTCGACCGGGCGCCCAGGACCTGTTCCTGGAACTCGGCGTTGGCGAGCACGTCGGCGGCGAGGAAGTTGACGTGGTCCAGGCGGCGCACGCCGACACCGCGGTTGGGCTTGGCCTGCGGCTGGTTCTTCAGCGCGGGTTTCAGCTCGTCGGGGGCCCGGTAGTGCTCGCTCTCCCAGTAGAGGGCGTGCTCGTGGCCGTCCGGGTCGGTGGTGACGTAGAGCTTGCCCAGGCCGGGCTCGTCCTCCGCCCAGTGGCCGGTGCCGCCCGCGTCCTCGACCGCCTTGATACGGCGGTGGAGCGCCTCCTCGCCGGAGGTGCGCAGGGCGAGCCGGCCGAGGCCGGGCCGGTCGCGGGCGGTGAGGACCAGGCTGTGGTGCTCGTAGTCGTCGTACGTGCGCAGGTAGACGGTGTCGCCGTCCTGGCCGTTGACGGTCAGTCCGAGGTAGTCGGTGAAGAAGGCGACGCTGGCGTCCAGGTCCGGGGTGAACAGCTGGGCGTGGCCGACATGGGCGATGTCACCGAGGGGCGGAGCCATCGTTGCCTCCTTGAGGTCGTACGGGAAGGGCGGCGGCGCGCGGGAAGACGGTGCCGTCGAAGATCTTGCGGGCGGTGCGGACGACCGCGGTGCGGCGGACGGCCGGCGGGGAGCCGCCGGAGCCCGGGTCGACGCTGGTGTCGATCTCCAGGAATCCGGTGGGGTGTTCGATGCGGATCCGGTCGCCGTGGGCCGGGAGCCGGGCGATCCCCTCCCCCACCCCGCCGGGCAGCCGCAGGCCGGCGGCCACGCTGGCGGCGCCGAGGACGCCGATCGAGGTGTGGCAGCGGACGGGGATGAAGGTCCGGGTGGTGACCGCGCCGCCGTCGCGGGGCGGGGCGAGCAGGCTGAGCTTGGGCACGGTGGCGGTCTCGACGTCCCCGAGGCCCATCAGTTTCCCGGCCGCGAGCCGGATCTCGTGGAGGCGGTCGGCGAGGGCCAGGTTCTCCTCCAGGTCCTTGGGCGTCTCGTAGCCGGTGACGCCGAGGGCGCCCGCCGCGACGAGCACGGTCGGCATGCCGTTGTCGACGCAGGTCACCGCCGTGCCCGCGACGGTGTCGCGGACGTTGCCCGTGGGCAGCAGCGGGTTCCCGGCGGCCGGGAACTCGATCACCACCGGGGCGGCCGTGCCGGGCACCCCGGAGATCACCGCGTCCCCGGTGTAGTCGACGCGCCCGCCCGGGGTCGGGAAGGTGGCGACGGCCGACTCCCCCGTGTTGAGCATCCGGATCCGTACCGAGGTCTCGCCGTCACCGGCGGCCACGAGCCCCCGCTCCACGGCGAACGGCCCGACCCCGGCGAGGATGTTCCCGCAGTTCTGCCGGTCGGTCACCTCCGGCCGGTCGACGGCGACCTGGAGGAAGAGGTAGTCGACGTCCGCCTCCGGGTCGTCCGACGCCGAGACGACCGCCACCTTGCTGGTGAGGGGGTGCGCCCCGCCGAGGCCGTCGATCTGCCGCGGGTCGGGGCTGCCCATCGCCCGCAGCAGCAGGTCGTCCCGGGCGGCTCGGTCGGCGGGCAGGTCCCCGGCCAGGAAGTACGCGCCCTTGGAGGTGCCGCCGCGCATCAGCATGCAGCGCACCTCCGCAGGCCCGGTCATTTGCCGTGCTCCGCGTACTCCTCGTACGTCTGGTACTCGACGCCCAGCCGCGTGAGGGTCTCCCGCAGTCCGTAGCGGTCGAGGCCGAGCTGGCCCTCGACGAAGGCGGCGCGGGTCGCGGCCTCCTTGGCCTCGCGGGCCGCGGACTTCTCGGCCGTCTCGCGGACCCGGTCGCGCGGGACGACCACGACCCCGTCGTCGTCCGCCAGGATCGCGTCACCCGGGTTGATCACCTGGCCGTCGATCGCGATCGGCACGTTGACCGAGCCGCCGGTGGCCTTGACCGTGCCCTGCGAGGAGACCGCCCGGGACCAGGCGGCGAAGCCCATGTCCCGCAGCTCCTGGGTGTCGCGGATGCCGGTGTTCAGGACCACCCCGCGCACCCCGCGCTGCTTCAGCGCGGTCGCGAACAGCTCGCCGAACAGCCCGTCCGTGCACGGCGAGGTGGTGGTGACGACCAGGATGTCGCCCTCGCCGCACTGCTCGACGGCCGCGTGGATCATGAGGTTGTCGCCGGGCCAGCTGAGCACGGTGACGGCCGTGCCGGCGACCCGCACGCCCTGCTGGACCGGGCGGATCCCCGGGCCGAGCAGCCCGGTCCGGCCCATCGCCTCGCTCACGGTGGCGACACCGAAACCGGCCAGGGCGTCGACGTCCTTCAGCTCCGCCTTCGGCGGGTCGGTGACGATCACGCCGCTCATGCCAGCTCCTTCGCGATCTGCGGGAACGGCCGCATGAACGCCTCGGCCATGGTGTTGTGGGCCAGGCCCAGGTTGGGTCCCGCGTTCCGCTTGAGCTGGACGCCCCGGCGGACGGCGAGGTCGGTGTAGTAGGCCCACAGGTGCTGCTGGGCGCCGAGGCACTCCATCGCCTTGCGCTTGGTCTCCCAGACCTCGGTGATGTCGAGCAGGACCTCGGGCCGGAAGCCGCTCATCTCGGGCTGGTGCGGCTCGAAGTAGAAGACCGGCGGGGCGCCGATGATGTCGCCCTCGCCCGGGTAGCCGATGGCCTGGGCGAGGATGCGGGCCTCCAGGGCCATCCGGTTGGCGGCCGGGTGGTCGCCGTTGTACGGGTCGTCGACGGGGTGGGTGAGCACGACGTCGGGCTGGGTGTCCCGGTAGACGGCGACCAGCTGGTCGGTCAGCTCGGCGCCGGCGACCAGCGGGTAGTCGCCGGCGTCGAAGAAGCGGACCTCGGCGCCGAGAACGGCGGCGGCCTTCTCCGCCTCCTCGCGCCGTATCGCCTTGATCTCCGCCAGGTTCCTGCCCTCGCGCCACGCCTTGGCGGACTCCCCGCGTTCGCCGAAGGTCAGGCAGGCGATGGTGACCTTCTCGCCCCGGGACGCGGCCAGGGCGATGGCTCCGCCCGCCCGCCACACGAAGTCCCCGGCGTGCGCGGTGACGACCAGGGTGGATCGCGGTGGAGTGGTGGCCGGCGCGTTGGCGTGCGTCATTGAAGAACTCTCCTTGGTGGACAGGTGTGCGCCCACCCGGCCCCGGGCGTGCTCAGTCGCGCAGTGCTTCGATCACGCTCGTGAGGTGGGCGCGGACGGCCGCCTCGGCCGCCTGCGGGTCCCTGGCCCTGATCGCCTCGATCATCGCCAGATGCTCGCTCAGGGAGTGCTGCGGACGTCCCGGGCGCAGCGCCAGCTGGAAGCGGTGCCGCACCAGTTGGGCGTTGAGCCGCTCCAGCAGTTCCACTGCGGTCTGCTGGCCGGAGATCACCCGGATCCTCGCGTGGAGTTCCTGGTTGAGCTCGGAGTAGGTGACCGGTTCGCCGTCGGCGACGGCCTTGGTCATGGCCGTACCGAGGTCCGCGAGGTCGGCGAGCTGCTCGTCGCTGGCCGCGACGGCCGCCTTGGCGGCGCAGAGTCCCTCCAGGACCATGCGGCACTCCGTGATGGCGACCGCTTCCTCCACGGTCACCACCCGGACCCGCGAACCGCGGTTGCGGATCCGCTCGACCAGTCCCTGTGCCTCCAGATCGATCAGTGCCGCACGGATACTGGCCCGTGTCACACCGAACTCCTCGGCGAGTTCGTTCTCCACCAGCCGCTGGGCCGGGGCCATCTCGCCGTGCAGGATCGCCTGCCGCAACAGCGTGAACGCATGCTGCTTGGCCTGCTCTCCGGTGCTCGGACGGGCTTCCTTCGGCATTGCGCCCTCCCTGAGTGAGTGCCTGTCGAACGTAAATCTAGCCAAACAAGATTGTCAACAATTTTGTCTGCCGTATTGCGGCCGGTGGACGATGCCGGGCCGCGGAGACTGTTCGGCGGTCGGCTCGGCGGTCATAGCTCAGGGGGGGTGCGGTGGCGGTACGCCGGTCGACGAGCAGGATCCGGCCGCCGATGTCGGCGAGCCGTGCGAAGCGGGGCCGACCAGGCAGAGCCGATCCGCGGCCGGGTGTGCCCGGAACCGGTCTCCTGGACCAGGTCGGCGGCGTCGGTGAAGGTGCCCTCGTGCTGCTGGGCGTCGTGCATCCCGCTGAACCGGCTCGTCGGCCGGCGCACGCCCGGGGCTCAGGGATCAGCTGCGGTCGCGACCGTCTCGGCGCCGACGTTCCTGCCGGTCGGGATCGTGGTGGCGGTACGGCACCCGCCGACGACAGGTGCGGTCCTGTGCGCGGTGGCCGCAGGAGTCCTGTCGTCGGCGGTCCCGTACCTGGCCGGCCTCCTCACGCCCCCCGGCAAGGTCCCGGCCCAGACCTTCGGGCGGGGATCGGGGCGGTGGTCGCGGCCAACGAGGTCAACCTCTCAAGGAGGCCCGGCCGAGGTGCGCCCCAGGGGCGCGGGGAACTGCGCGACCAGCCTCCGCCGGCCCGCAGTCCACCCCCGACCGCCCCGCATCACCCCACGGCTTCCTTCCAAGCCGCTCCCGCCGCGACCACCTGCCGCCACCCCCGAAGCACCTTCGGCGCCATCCCCACCGCGAGCACCCCGCTCAGCCGCTCCCCCGTCCGGTACGCGGCCACGAACCGCCGCTCCGCCAACTCCCCTTCCACGACCCGTACTTCCTCGTGCCCTCGCAGATACCCGTACGCCTGGATCTTCATCTCGTACTGGTCGGACCAGAAGTACGGCACCGGTGAAAACGCCTTGCGCGCACCGGGATTGAGGAGATTCCGCGCTGCGGCCATGCCCTGCTCGGCCGCGTTCGTCCGGTGCTCGATCCGCATCGAGAGCCCGAACAACGGGTTGTACCAGCGGGCCACGTCCCCGGCCGCGTACACGTCCCGCGCCGCCTCGCAGTACTGGTCGCAGACGACACCGTCGCCCACCGTGAGCCCGCTGCCGGCCAGCCACTCCGTGTTCGGCAGGGAGCCGATCGCGACCAGCACCTCGTCGGCCTCGATCTCCTCCCCGTCGGCGAGCCGCACCCCGTCCTCGGTCACCTCGGTGACACCGGCGCCGGTGCGCAGGTCCACGCCCCGCTCCAGGTGGGCCCGGGACAGCACCCGCCCCACCTCCTCACCCACCGCGTGGGCGAGCGGCACCGGCGCGGGTTCAAGGAGCGTCACCTGCGCGCCCAGCTTCCAGGCGACGGCGGCGGCCTCGGCACCGAGGAACCCGGCGCCGACCACCACCAGCCGCTGCCCCGGCCCGAGCCGCTCCCGGAGGGTGAGCGCGTCGTCGAGGGTGCGCAGCACGTGCGCCCCCTCCCCCGGCAGCCGGCGCGGCCGCACCCCCGTGGCCAGGATCAGCCCGTCGTACGCCAGCTCCGAGCCGTCGGCCAGACGCACCGTACGGTCCGCCACGTCCAGTCCGACCGCCGCGACCCCGAGCCGCAACTCCAGCCCCAGGGCGTCGAGTTCCACAGGCGCCCGCAGTGCCACCCGCTCCGGCGCCCACTCGGCCGACAGCACCTGCTTGGACAGCGGGGGCCGGTCGTAGGGCAGGTGGGGTTCGTCGCCGACGAGGGTGAGGGTGCCGTCGTAGCCCTCGCGCCGGAGCGTCTCGACCGCCGCGAGCCCCGCGGCGGAGGCGCCGACGACCAGGATCCGGTTCACTTCTCCGCCAGCCGGATCGCGGCGGCCGGGCAGATCGCGACGGCCTCGCGGACGTCGTCGAGGGCCTCCTCGGCCGGGTTCTCGTCGATCACGAAGGCGATGCCGTCCTCGTCCCGCTGGTCGAAGACCTCGGGGGCGACGAGCACGCACTGCCCGGACGCGACGCACTTCGGTTCGTCCAGTTCGACATGCATGGTGTTCTCCTCAGTTTTCTTCGGGGGGGTGGGGTCACCAGGTGACGGGGAGTTCGTGGACGCCGTACACGCCGCCGTTGTGCTTGAACGGGAGGTCGTCGATGTCGGCGGCAAGGCGGAGGGTGGGGATGCGGCGGTAGAGGGTGCCGTAGACCACCTGGAGTTCCATCCGGGCCAGTGGCTGGCCCAGGCACTGGTGGACGCCGAAGCCGAAGGCGACATGGCGGCGGGCGTCGCGGGTCAGGTCGAGGCGGTCGGGGTCGGCGAAGACCTCGGGGTCGCGGTTGGCGATATCGTTGGGCATGATCACGCCCTCACCGGCGCGGATCACCTGCCCGCCCACCTCGATGTCCTCGAGGACCGCACGGCGCCTGCCGCTGTGCACGATGCTCAGGTAGCGCAGCAGTTCCTCGACCGCGGCGGCGACGGCCCTGGGATCGTCGGTGTCGCGCAACAGGGCGAACTGCTCGGGGTGTTCGAGCAGGGCGAGGGTGCCCAGCGCGATCATGTTGGCGGTGGTCTCGTGCCCGGCGAGCAGCAGCAGGACGCCCATCTGCGCGGCGCCCAGCCGGGTCAGCTCGCCGGCCTGCACCCGGGCCACGAGCCCGGAGAACAGGTCGTCGGCGGGGTGCTGCATCTTCTCGCCCATCAGCCGGTCGAGGTACTCGGCGAGCCTGCCGTGGGCGGCCGTCCGGTCCTCGACGGTGGTGTCGCGGCTGATGAGCAGCCTGCTGTTCTCCTGGAAGAAGTCGTGGTCGTCGTAGGGAACGCCGAGCAGTGCGCAGATGACCAGCGAGGGCACCGGGAGCGCGAAGGCCTCGACCAGATCGACGGGGTTGGGCCCGGCCAGCATCTCGTCGATCAGGTCGTCGACGATCTTCTGCACGGCAGGCCGCATGGCGTCGACGCGCTTGATCGCGAACGGCGCGGTGACCATACGGCGCAGCCGGGCGTGCTCGGGGTCGTCCATCATGATGAAGCTGGCGGTGTTCCCGCCGTCGGTGACCGGCATCTGCAGCGGATATCCGGGCCGGGTGAGATCGGCGCTCAGCCGGGGGTCGAGCAGCAGGGCGCGCTGGTCCGCGTACCGGGTGAGCAGCCAGTAGTCCTTGCCGTCCCAGAGCCGGACCTTGGTGAGGGGGCCCTCCTCCTGGGCAGCGGTCAGGGCCGGGGGCGGGTCGAAGGGGCAGCGGGCGGCCCGGGGCATCGGGAAGTCGGGGACCTGCGCGGCCGGGCCGGGTCGGGGGTCCGTCAGGGTGTCGGCCATCTCTGTCTCCTCGGGGTGGGGGACTCCGCTCGCGGCGGAGCGCCGGGATGATGGGTACGAGGCCTCGATGAACACATGCAAACAGGTGGGACTGACCGGCTCCGGTCAGTTTCCTGACAGTCGGCTGACGTGGCCCAGATCACAGCGCAGGACCGTTGCCATAAACGACACATCCGTGGCAGATGCCATGAACTCCCTTATGTCCCATGGATGTTGACGTGTCATGACGCGCAACCCCGGTACCCCCTGAGACCTGTACTCAGCCGTCCCGACGCGCACCCGCGGCCGGTCGGCGGGGCCGCCCGCGCATTTGCTCACGGATTCCATCGCGAACTGTTCACTCGTCGTCCGACGGCTCCCCCAGCCAGTAACCGAAGCCCCGCCGGGTGTGGATCAGCGCGGACCCGTCCCGGTCCACCTTGCGCCTGAGCCGGGAGACCAGTTGCTCGATGGCGTTGTCGCCCCGGAACTCGCCCCAGACGTACCGGCTGATCTGCTCCTTCGACAGCACCTTGTGGGCGTTGACGAGGAGGTGGCGCAGCAGCCGGTACTCGGCGGGCGTGAGGTCGAGGGTGCGGCCGTCGCGGCGGGCCCGGCAGGTGCCGTCGTCCAGGACCAGGTCGGCGTGGTCCAGCACGCTCCCCCACCGGCCGCCGTCGCCCCGGTCCCGGAGCAGCACCTTCACCCGGGCGAGGACTTCGGCGATCCGGAACGGCTTGGTGACGCAGTCCCGCTCGCCGGCACCGAGTTCCGGCACCAGCCGGGCCAGGGAGTCGCAGTCGGCCAGCAGCAGGACGGGCGGCCGGTAGGCGGGCTTGAACCGGCCGCCCCGGGCGAGGTCGTCGAGGCCGGGCAGTTCGGCGTCGATGACGACGAGGTCGAACCGGCGCTCCGCGAACCGGCGCACCACCTCGGCACCGCTGTCCGCAAGGGCGATCCGGTAGCCCGCCAACTCCAGCGTGGTGGCCAGGAGTTCGGCGATGTCCGGGTCACCTGCGGCGACCAGGAGCTGTTGGCCGCTGCCACGGGCGAGCACCTGGGGTGCCGAAGAGCTGCCGTACATGGGGAGCCGTTCCTTCGTGAGCGCCGGGCAATTAGCTTGCTTGACTCAAGTAAGCCACATATGCTTGCCTAACTCAAGTAATCGGGGTGGCTCTGAGCGGAGGCCACCCCGAGGGCCCGCCCGACGGCGGGTCCGGGCGCCGGACCCGTGGGGACGGGTACCGACGCAGCCCTCGGGCCGGCCACCGGCCCACTCCCCCCCGGCCCGGCACCCGGCCCGAGGGCACCCACCACCGCGACCGCACCACCCCGGGCGAGCCCCAGCGGCACCCCGGGCCGGTACCTCCAGAAAGCGAGAGTCACCCCCATGGCCACGATGAAGTCCGTACAGACCGGTGGCGTCGGCAGGATCGAGGTCGTGGACGTCGAGCGTCCCGTGCCCGGTCCGAAGGACGTCCTGCTGAAGATCCGCGCGGGCGGTATCTGCGGCACCGACGTCACCTTCCTGCACATGGGCGGCATGCCCGCCCACGCTCACCTGGGCGGCGACCTGGTCCCGGTCCCGCTGGGCCACGAGCCGGCCGGCGAGGTCGTCGAAGCCGGCGCCGAGGTCACCGGCCTGAAGGTGGGCGACCGGGTCGTGGTGAACCCGCAGGACGCGCCCACCGGGATCATCGGCTGCGGCGGCCGGTACGGCGCGCTGAGCGAGTACCTGCTGATCGAGAACGCGGAGGTCGGCCGGAGCGTCGCGGTGTTCCCGGACACCGTGCCGTTCGAGGTCGCCGCCCTCAACGAGCCGATGGCCGTCTCCCGGCACGCGGTCAACCGCTCCGAGGCCGGTCCTGACGACAAGGTGGTCGTCTTCGGCGCGGGCCCGATCGGCCTGGGCGCGGCCATCTGGCTGAAGCTGCGGGGCGTACGGCACGTGGTCGTGGCCGACGTCATACCGGCCCGGCTGGAGAAGGCGCTGGCCGTGGGTGCGGACGCCGTCATCAACTCGGCCGAGGAGGACGTGACCGCACGGCTGACCGAGCTGCACGGGCAGAGCGCCAACGCGCTGGGCCAGCCTCGCCCGGACACCGACATCTTCATCGACGCGGCCGGCGCCCCGGTCGTCTTCGACACCGTGGTGGCCAACGCGAAGTGGCACGCCAGTCTGGTCATGGTCGCCGTGCAGAAGAGGGGCGAGGTCGACCTGGGCGGCATGCTGCGCAGCGAGCTGACGCTCATCGCCTCGCAGGGCTACCCGACCGAGATCTTCGAGGTCACCCCGGAGCTGGTCGAGCACCACGAACGGTTCGCGAAGCTGATCAGCCACCGCGTCCCGTTCACCGACGTGGAGGGCGCCTTCCAGCTGACCCTCACACCGGGTGCCGCCGAGAAGGTCGTCGTCACCTTCGACGCGTAGCGGTGACCGGCGCCAGCCACAGCCCCAGCAGGGCGTCGGTGAGTCCGGTGGCCGCGTCGCCCCAGGTGGCGCGGGGCGTGTCGGTGCCCTCGGCGAGGGCGCGCTCACGCTCGGCACAGGTGTGCAGGATCAGCGTCCGGGCCATCTGGCCGCGTTCGGTGCGGACCTCGGCGGGCAGCTCCGGCAGCCGCCGGTTCAGCCCGGCCACGGCCTCCCGCAGCGACGGCGAGGCCAGGGACTCCTCGACCATGATGTCGTAGAGGGCAGGGTCGGTCGCCACCTGGGCGCAGAAGCGGGCGTACCAGGTGGGGCTGCCCAGACCGGCGAGGTGTTCGGTGATCGGGCGGACCAGGCAGTCCACCCAGCCGCGGACGTCGTCGGAGTCGCCCACGGCGGCCAGCAGGCGGACCCGGATCTCCTCGATCTGCCCGAAGTGCCGGGCGGCGATCGCGCGGACCAGGTCGGCCTTGGTGCCGAAGTGGTAGCCGACCGCGGCGTTGTTGCCCTGGCCCGCGGCCTCGCTGACCTGGCGGTTGGACACGGCGTAGACGCCCTGCTCGGCGAAGAGCCGTTCCGCCGTGGCGAGGATGACCTCCCGTGTCGCGCCGGCCTGCTCCGCCCGCGCCGTCCTGCCCGCCATGCCCACCACCGCTCCGGGACCACGCACCACCCGGACCGGCCGGTCCCGCCAGCCGTACCGGGGCCTCGCCCGGGGCGGCGAGGTCCAGCCGAAAGAGCCTACGTGGCGGCGGCGCACAGTGCCGCCACCCCTGCCAGTAAAGTAAGTCAAGCGACTGACTTAAATAGTGGCCATGTCGCTCCCTGTTCTGCCTACGGAGGCCCTCTCCCATGTCCGAAGCCCCTGTCCGGCCCGCCGGGTCCACAAGCCCGGCCCAGCCGAGCCCGAACGCGGTGGTGGCGGTGCTGGCGCTGTCCGGTATCACCGTCTCGCTGATGCAGACGCTGGTGATCCCGATCGTCCCGGAGCTGCCGAAGTACCTGGACGCCTCGGCGTCCAACGCGGCCTGGGCGGTGACGGCGACCCTGCTCGCCGCCGCCGTGGCCACCCCGGTGGCCGGCCGCCTCGGCGACATGTTCGGCAAGCGGCTGATGCTGCTGGTCAGCCTGGTGCTGCTGGTCTGCGGCTCGGTGGTGGCCGCCCTCAGCGACTCGCTGGTCCCGATGATCATCGGCCGTACCCTGCAGGGCCTCGCCGCCGCCGTGGTCCCGCTCGGCATCAGCATCATGCGCGACGAGCTGCCGCCGGAGCGCCTCGCGGGCTCGACGGCCCTGATGAGTGCCTCGCTGGGCGTCGGCGGCGCGCTCGGCCTGCCGGCCGCGGCGTTCATCGCGGACCACTACGACTGGCACGTGCTGTTCTGGACCTCCGCCGCCCTCGGTGTCGTGGCGTTCGCGCTGGTCAAGTTGCTGGTGCCGGAGTCCAAGGTGCGCTCGGGCGGTCGCTTCGACGCGCTCGGCGCGGTGGGCCTCGCGGTCGGTCTGGTCTCGCTGTTGCTCGCCGTCTCCAAGGGCGCCGACTGGGGCTGGGCCAGCGGCACCACGCTCGGCCTGTTCGCGCTCGCGGTCGTCGTGCTGCTCGCCTGGGGCTTCTTCGAACTGCGCACCACCCAGCCGCTGGTCGACCTGCGCACCACGGTCCGCCGCCAGGTGCTGTTCACCAACCTCGCCTCGATCGCCTTCGGCTTCTCGATGTTCGCGATGTCCCTGGTGCTCCCCCAGCTGCTCCAGCTGCCGACCCAGACGGGCTACGGTCTCGGCAAGTCGATGCTGACGGTCGGTCTGGTGATGGCTCCGCAGGGTCTGGTCATGATGGGCTTCGCCCCGGTCTCCGCGGCGATCACGAAGGCCCGGGGCCCGAAGGTCACGCTGATGATCGGCGCGGTGATCGTCGGCGTCGGTTACGGCCTCAACATCCTCCTGATGTCCGAGGTCTGGCACCTGATCCTGGTCTCCTGCATCATCGGCGCCGGTGTCGGCTTCGCGTACGGCGCGATGCCCGCACTGATCATGGGCGCGGTCGCGGCGTCGGAGACGGCGGCGGCGAACAGCCTCAACACGCTGATGCGGTCCATCGGCACCTCGGTGGCGAGCGCCGTCGCCGGCGTGATCCTGGCCCAGATGACCATCAGCCTCGGCGGCGCCACCCTGCCCTCCGAGAACGGGTTCAAGGTGATCATGGCGATCGGCGCCGGCGCGGCCGTACTGGCCTTCGTCCTCGCCTCCTTCCTGCCCGGCCGCCGCCCGGCGGAGCCGGAGCCCGCTCCGGCCCCGGCGGCGCCCACAGCCGAGTCCGTGCACTGAGCCGCCGACGCGGACGGTGATCCGCGGTGGGGCGGGCGGTCCCCGGTGAGCCGCCCGCCCCACCGCCCGGGGCACGGACCATGGGCACAGGAGACCGACCGGAGCGACCGATGAGCACCCCCTGGCAGCGCTACGCCGAAGAGCACGCCCGCACCGTCGACACCATGGCGGCGGTGCTGCTGTTCGCCTCGTTCCTGCTCGGCAGCGAGATCACCATGCCCGCCGGATCCCAGCCGAGCGAGGCCGGGCCGACCATCGCCCTCGCCGCCGTCGGCTGCGGTGCCCTGCTCTGGCAGCGCACCCGGCCGCGCACGGTGGTCGCCGTCGGCGCGGCGGCCACCGCGGCAGCCGCGGGGCTCGGGCAGCTGCCGACCCCGCTGCTGCTGGGCGGCCTGATGCTGGCGCTGTACCGGCTGGCGGTCGTCACCGACCGCCCCACCGCGCGCAGGTTCTACTTCGGGAGTCTCGCCCTCGTGGTGATCACCGCCATGGTCTTCGCCCCGTCCGGCGTCCCCTGGCCGCTGGAGACGATCAGCCCGGCCGCCTGGCTGCTGCTGCCGGTCGTCGCCGGCAATGCCGTACGGCTGCAGAGCGCGTATCTGGAGGCGGTGCACGCGCGGGCCGAGTACGCGGAGCGCGGCCGGGAGGAGGAGGCCCGGCACCGGGTCGCGGAGGAGCGGATGCGGATCGCGCGGGAGCTGCACGACGTGGTCGCCCACCATCTGGCCCTGGCCAACGCCCAGGCCGGGACGGCGGCCCACCTCTCGCGCACCCACCCCGACCAGGTGCACCGGATCCTGCGGGACCTCGCCGGTACGACCGCTGCCGCGCTGCGCGAGCTGAAGGCCACCGTGGGCCTGCTGCGGCAGACCGACGACCAGGACCTGCCGCTCGCGCCGAGCCCCGGCCTCGCCCAGCTGCCGGAACTCACCGAGGCCTGCGAGTCCGCCGGGCTGACCGTGCACGTCCACGTCGAGGGCATCCCCCAGCCGCTGACCGCGGGCGTCGACCTGACGGCGTACCGGATCGTCCAGGAGGCGCTGACCAATGTCACCAAACACGCCGCCGCCGAGGCCGCGTACGTCAGGATCGGGTGGGCCCGGGACAACGTGACCCTCACGGTCACCGACGACGGCACCGCCACCGCCCCGCCCGCCACCGCCCCGTCCGCGCCCGCGCCCGCCCACGGGCGCGGATTCGGGCTGATCGGGATGCGCGAGCGGGCCCGGTCGGTCGGCGGCGCCTTCGCCGCCGGGCACCGGGACGGCGGCGGCTACGAGGTCACCACCCGGCTGCCGCTGTACCCCGGCGCCCCGGAACCCGAAGGACATGAGATGCCATGACCATCCGCGTACTCCTCGCCGACGACCAGGCCCTGTTGCGGGCCACGTTCCGGATCCTGGTCGAATCCTGTGCCGACATGGAGGTGGTGGCGGAGGCCACCGACGGCGCCGAGGCGGTCGCACTCGCCCACGAGCACCGGCCGGACGTCGTCCTGATGGACATCCGGATGCCCGGCACCGACGGGCTCGCCGCCACGGCCGCCGTCTGCTCGGACCCGGAACTGTCCGGCGTACGGGTGCTGATCCTCACCACCTTCGAGGTCGACGAGTACGTGGCCCAGGCGCTGCGCTCCGGGGCCAGCGGCTTCCTCGGCAAGGACGTGACCGCCGAGGCGCTGCTGGACGGGATCCGGACGGTGGCCGCCGGCGAGTCGCTGCTCTCCCCCACCGCGACCCGCAGTCTCATCACCCGGTTCCTGGCCACACCCGCGCCCGGCGCACGGCTCGCCGCACCCGAACACCTGCGTGTGCTCACCGCGCGCGAACGCGAGGTCATGGCGATGGCGGCCGAGGGCCGCTCCAACGAGGAGATCGCCGGGAAGCTGTTCGTCTCCCCGCTGACCGTGCGCACCCACGTCCACCGAGCGATGACCAAGCTGGACGCCCGGGACCGGGCCCAACTGGTGGTGATGGCCTACCAGTCGGGGCTGGTGCAGCCCCCGCCGCCGGCACCGGCGCCCTGAGGCCTGTTCGGGGGAACCGGTCCCGGAAGGCGCGTGCGGCGGCCGTGCCGGGTTCACAACTCCTGGGTGACCGCCCTCCCCGTGATCCCGCCCATGCTCGCCACCGCCGGCCGGCTGCCGCCCGCCGCGCAGGACACCCGGTGGGCCTACGAGACCAAGCAGGACGGCCAGCGGGTGGTCGTCTACCTGCCCGGCGACGGCAGCCTGCTGCTGCGCGCCCGCTCCGGCGAGGTGATCACCGCCGCCTATCCGGAGCTGCACCCGCTGGCGCGGGCCCTGGGCCGGACGCCGGCGATCCTGGACGGCGAGGTGCTGGCCGTCGACGAACACGGGCGCGCCGACTTCCAGTTGCTGCAGAGCCGGATGGGCCTGGCCCACGCGCCGGCCCGGGCGGCACGGATGGCGGCCCGGGTCCCGGTCCACCTGGTGGTCTTCGACGCGCTGCTGCTGTCCGACCCGCTGCTCACCCTGGCCTACGCGGACCGCCGGGCGCGTCTGGAGTCGCTCTCCTTGGACGGGCCCCACTGGTCGACGCCGGGGGCCGTCGTGGGGCACGGCGCCGAGGCACTGCGGGCGACCCGGGAGCACGGTCTGGAGGGCCTGGTCTGCAAACGCCTGGACTCGGCGTACGAGCCGGGGGTGCGGTCCCGCGCCTGGATCAAGATCCGGAACATGCGCGCCGAGGACGTGATCGTCGGCGGCTGGCTGCCGGGCAAGGGGCGGCTGACCGGACTGCCGGGCGCGGTGCTGGTCGGCCAGCGCTCCGCCGACGGGCGGCTGCGGTACGTCGGCGGGGTGGGCACCGGCTGGAGCGCGGCGGAACGGACCGAACTGGCCGCGCTGCTGCGGGCCGCCGGGACCGACTCCTGCCCCTTCGACCCGGTCCCGCCGGTCCCCGGCGCCCACTGGGTGCTGCCCCGGCTGGTCGGCGAGGTCGCCTACAGCACCCGGACCCGGGCCGGCCTGCTGCGCCAGCCGTCCTGGCTGCGGCTGCGCCCGGACCTCACGCCGGAGGAATCGGCGGCGGACCTGCCGGAGGAGCGAGGCTGACGGGCGGGGGGCCGGGCTGACGGGCGGGGTGCCGGGCTGACGACCGGGCTGCGGCCGACAGGATGTCGGAATCGGCGGACGGCGGGAAGGTCTATCGTGTCCCCATGTCCGCACCCGAGTTGATCCGTATCGTCTCCCGCGACTCACCGATGGCGCTCGCTCAGGTGGCCCGGGTCCGGGCCGAATTGGCTGCGCTGTACCCGCAGGTGCGCACCGAGGTCGTGCCGGTGAAGACGACCGGCGACAAGTGGCTGGGCGACCTGTCCCTGGTGGAGGGCAAGGGGGCGTTCACCAAGGAGGTGGACGCCGCGCTGCTGGACGGGGCGGCCGATCTCGCCGTGCACTGTGTGAAGGACGTGCCCGCGGACCGGCCGCTGCCCGCCGGGACGGTGTTCGCGGCGTTCCTGAAGCGGGACGACATCCGCGACGCCCTCGTCCACCCGGGCGGGCTGACCCTGGACGAGCTGCCGCCGGGCACCCGGATCGGCACCTCCGCGGTGCGCCGGGTGGCCCAGCTGTCGGCGACCCATCCGCATCTGGAGTGCGTGCCCTTCCGTGGCAACGTCAACCGGCGGCTGGAGAAGCTGGCCGCGGGCGAGGCGGACGCGCTGCTGGTGGCGATGTCGGGGCTGGAGCGGATCGACCGCACGGACGTCATCACCGAGGTGCTGGACCCGGAGACGATGATGCCGCCCATCGGCGCGGGCATCCTCGCCCTGCAGTGTCGGGAGGGGGACTCCGAGCTGATCGACTTGGTGAGCGGGCTGGGCGACCCGGCGACCCACCGGGAGGCCACCGCCGAGCGGATGTTCCTCCATGTGCTCCAGGGCCACTGCAACAGCCCCATCGCCGGCTATGCGCGGGTCGACGGCGGCGGTGAGCTGTCGCTGCGTGCCTGTGTGTTCACGCCGGACGGCAAGACCCGGCTGAACGCCCACGAGTGGGCGGGCCGGCTCGACCCGGCGACCCTCGGCACGTCGGTCGCCGTGGCGCTGCTGCGGCAGGGGGCCCGGGAGATCATCGACGGCATCCCCCACTAGGCGCTCCGCTGGAGGTGCCGCGCCGGGTCGTCGTGCGTCTGCGGCGGCGTGGTCGTTTTTCGCGCAGTTCCCCGCGCCCCTGTCGGGCCCGGTGGTTGCCACGCCAGGCCGTTGTCCGGGTGCGGCGGTGCGGTGGCTTTTTGCGCAGTTCCCCGCGCCCCTGTCGGGGGCGGTACGGGTCGCGTCGGGACGTTGTCCGGGTGCGGCGGCGTGGTCGCCTTTCGCGCAGTTCCCCGCGCCCCTGTCGGGGGCGGTACGTGTCGCGTCGGGACGTTGTCCGGGTGTGGGGGTGTGTTGTGGGTCAGGGGGTGGTGGGGCCGGGTTCTGTTTGGTCCTTGAGGTAGGTGGTGACCTGGTGGGCCAGGCTGCCGGGGCCGGTGGGCTGGCAGGCTGTGGCGGTGGTGGATTCCAGGACGCCGATGCCGCCCGCCCAGAGCCGGCGTTCGGTCCACTCCTCGTCGACGCGCAGCTGGATCTGGATGTCGACCTGGGTGAGGGCGGTCTCCGGGCCCGCGGCGTAGAGGACGGCGGTGGCGCGGCGCAGCGGGTAGACGTCGAAGCCCTCGATGAACTGGGAGTTGCGCCAGTCGATGAACGCGCCCTCGCCGTCGGAGCCGACCCGGACGTCGATCTGGCCGTCCTCCAGCTGCACGCTGAAGTGGCCGGAGCCGCGGTTCTCGATGGTCACCCGGGCACTGAAGTACGTCAGCCCGGCCGCGGCGTCGTCCCGGCCGCGCGGCGGCTCGGACTTCTCCAGGCGGTGGACGCGGACACGCAGACCGGCATGCTCGTCGTACTCGTGCCAGTCCCCGACCACGTTCGGCTCGTACACAGTGCCCCTCTCGACCCACGCTGTTTATCTGTGTGCTCAGCGCACTGTCAAATGAGTGGAATGCGCTGTGGCCAGGGGGTTCGCCCGCTTTGATCGCTGATCAAGCGTTGCGCAGCGGTTATCCCGCCCCGGGGGTCCGGGGCGGGTCGCGGGCGCGTGCCGCACATCACGTCGGTGTACCCGGCACGTGTCGCCGGCTCAACGGGCGAGGCGCCCGAGCAGCGAGGAGGCCGCAGTGATGCCGAGCGCGGCGGCGACCGCCAGGACGGCGAAGTCGAGGCCGAGATGGGCGGGGGTGCCGAGCAGCAGGCCGCGCAGGGCGTCGACCTGGTAGCTCAGCGGGTTGACCCTGCTGACCACCTGGAGCCAGCCCGGCATGATCGCCAGCGGGTAGAGGGCGTTGGAGCCGAAGAACAGCGGCATGGTGATCGCCTGCCCGATGCCCATCAACCGGTCGCGGCTGAGGACGATGCCGGCGATGCTCATCGACAGGCAGGAGAAGAAGGCCGAGGCGAGGACGACGGCCAGTCCGACGCCCAGGAGCTTCAGGGGGTTCCAGGTGAGCGACACGCCGAGGAGTGCGGCGATGACGATGACCACGACCGCCTGGATCAGGGACTTCACGCCGGCCGCGAAGGCCTTGCCGGTGATGAGGGCCGAGCGGGGGGTGGGGGTGACCAAGAGCTTGTTGAGGATGCCTGCGTCGCGCTCCCAGATGATCTGGATGCCGTAGAAGATCGCGATGAACATCGCGGACTGGGCGATGATGCCGGGCGCGAGGTAGTCGATGTAGGGGATGCCGCCGGTGGGTATCGCGTGGATCCGGGTGAAGGTCTGGCCGAAGATCAGCAGCCAGAGGGCGGGCTGGATCGCGCGGGTGTAGAGCTCGGTGCGGTCGTGGCGGAGCTTCTGCAGCTCGACGGCGCACATGGCGACGACCCGGGCGGGCAGCAGCCGCCAGCCGGAGCGCGGCTGGGGCGGGGTCAGCAGCAGGGACGTGCCCGTGCGCTCAGCCGACACGGTTCGCGGTGCGGCGGGTGCTTCGGACATCGCGGAAACCTCCTGACTGGTCGTCGAGGCCGCTGCCGGCCACGTCGCGGAAGACGTCTTCGAGGGTGGGCAGGGCGTCGCTGCCCTGACGCTCGGCGAGGCCGCGCCTGAGTTCGGTGGGGGTACCGAGGGCGCGGATACGGCCGCGGTGCATCAGGCCGATCCGGTCGCAGTGCTGGTCGGCCTCGTCCATGTAGTGGGTGGTGACCAGCACGGTCATGCCGGTCGCCGCGCGTACGGAGTTGATCTGGTCCCACACGCTGGTGCGGGCGATCGGGTCGAGGCCGATGGTGGGTTCGTCGAGGATCAGCAACCGGGGTGCGCTGACCAGCGCCTGGGCCAGTTCGAGGCGGCGCACCATGCCACCGGAGTAGGTGCCGGCGAGCCGGTCGGCGGCGTCGGTGAGGTCGACGGCCTCCAGCGCCTCGGCGACCCGCGGGGCGCGCTCGCGCCGGGGGACGTCGAAGACGCGGGCGAACAGCTCGACGTTCTCGCGTCCGGTGAGCCCGCTGTCGGCGGACAGCTGCTGCGGGACGTAGCCGAGCAGCCGCCGTACGGCCATCCGCTCCCGGCCGGTGTCGTGGCCGAAGACGCGGACCATTCCGGCGGGGACGGGCAGCAGGGTGGTGATGCAGCGGATGGCGGTGGTCTTGCCGGCGCCGTTGGGGCCCAGCAGTCCGAAGACCTCGCCCTCTCCGACGCTGAGGTCGAGTCCGTCGACGGCCCTGGTCTCCCCGAAGGAGTAGGAGAGCCCGGTGCAGGCGACTGCGGTGCTGTCCGGCGTGGTGTCCGGCGTCATGATTCCCCGGCCTCCTCGTGCAGGGTGTCGGCCAGTCTCCGCAGCGCGGGAAGCGCCGCGCTGAGCGCCTCCCGGTCCGCCTCGTCCAGCCGGGCGACGTGACCGGCGACCAGTTCCGCGCGGCGGCGGTGCCAGTCGGCGAGTCGTTTCTCGGCGTCCTCGGTGAGCAGCAGCCGGGCGGCCCGGCGGTCGGCCGGGTCGGTCTCCCGGCGCATGAAGCCGTCCTTGACGAGCTGGTTGACCAGTGTCGACACCGAGTTGCCCGCCAGGTACAGCTCCTTGGCGGCGTCCGAGATGCCGATCCCGGGCCGGGACTCCACCAGCCGCAGCAGCTCCACCTCGGCGCCGCGCAGCCGCGGGCGGGTGAGTCCGCGCCGCAGTCTGCGGCGGATCAGCCGCTGGATGCCGACCAACGCGTCGGCGAGTTCTTCCGGGAAGGTCTCCGATTCCACGCCTCGAAGATTACCTCTGCTACAGAGGTATATCCCCCCAAGGAACGGTCAAGGGACGGGCCGACATGAAAGGCAAGGAGCAAATGAGAGCAACGTCACTTTTTCTAGTGAATTGTTTCGCTTTGCGCCTTTCGGGGCATTCGCAGCTAAGTGCTTCGGACCGGAGGCACGTGCGTGGGAGCCGGCTTCCGTCGGTCGCCCCGAGCCTCCCCAGGGTCCGAGCGCGTTCTCCCACGGTGTCCGTCCACCAGCACCGCTGAGGGAGGTGCGCGCCATGCGTGCCACCTGTACACCCAGGTCCCATCCGCACGACGACGCCCCCGACACGGCCCAGGCCTTCGTACGGCTGGCCGAGCTGCCTGCGGGCCCGGAGCGGCGGGCGCTCCGGGACGAACTGGTCGAGCTGTGGCTGCCCATGGCCGAGCGGATCGCGGTGCGGTTCCGCGGCCGGGGGGAGAACCTGGAGGATCTGTACCAGGTCGCCGCGCTGGGGCTCGTGAAGGCCGTCGACCACTACGACCCGGCGCGGGGCCGGGCCTTCGAGGCCTACGCCGTGCCGACCATCACCGGCGAGATCAAGCGGCACTTCCGGGACCACATGTGGACCCTGCACGTGCCACGCCGGGTCCAGGAGCTGCGCAACCGGGTCCGGACCGCCCTCAAGGAGCTGGAGCAGACGACCCCGGGGCGCGTGCCCACCGTCGCCGAGATCGCCGCACGGGCCGAGCTCACCGAGGACGAGGTGCGGGACGGGACCGAAGCGCTGGAGTGCTACTCGGCGCTGTCGCTGGACGCCGAGGTGCCCGGCGCCGACGGCTACGCGCTCGGTGACGCCCTGGGCGGCCCGGACCCCGGCTACGACCTGGTCGTCGACCGCGCGACCGCACAGCCCTGTCTGCGGAGCCTGCCCGAGCGCGACCGGCTCATCCTCTACCTGCGGTTCTTCCGCGGTATGACGCAGAGCCGGATAGCCGAGCAGCTGGGTATCTCGCAGATGCACGTGTCCCGCCTGCTCACCGCCTGCTTCGACCGGCTGCGCGAGGAGTTGCCGGCGGAGGCCGGCTGAGGCTCACCCGGTGGGCGGTGCGCCGGGAATCTGCGTGGGGCCGTACCGTTCGAGGGCCTCCGCCAGCTCGACGCGGATCTCGGCCGGCATGTCGCCGGTGCGCCCCCAGATCAGGATCAGGTCCGCGACGCTGCGCAGCTTGATGTTGGTGTGCTGGGAGACCTCCTTGAGCACCTCCCAGCCCGCGTCGGGCGTCACCCGGCCGAGCGCGACGACCATGCCGATCGCCTGGTCCACCACGGCGTGGGAGGCGACGGCCTCCTTGAGCTGGTCGACCTCTTCCTGCAGGCGGAAGATCCGGTCCGGCTCGCTCTCGCGCATCCACCCATCGTGTCACCCGTCCGGCTCCGCGCCACCGGGGTACTCGGCAGGCATTCCCACCGCTTCCGGTTGGAGACTGGTGGCAGACCGGTCGCCCCGCCGGCCCCGACACCAGGACGCGAGTGCCATGAACGACGACACGCCTCCCCCCTGCCCCGCACCGAAGAAGCGGGAAGTGGTCTCCACGCACTCGGTCTTCGGTGCCCCGTGCTGGGTGAGCCTGACCAGCCGCGACCTGCAGACGACCGAGGACTTCTACAGCGCCGTGCTCGGCTGGCGATGGCGCAGCGTCCGGCTCGGCGACCACTTCCGGATCGCGCTGGCGGACGGGGTGCCGGTGGCGGGCATCGCCGCGGTCGCCTCGATGTGGCAGATGGCGGTGGCCTGGACGCCGTACTTCGCCGTACCCGACGCGGACGAGGCGGTGTCCCGGGCCCGTGAGCGCGGCGGAACCCCCGCGGTGGGTCCGCTCTCCTTCCCGCCCGGCCGGGCGGCGCTGATCGCCGACCGGGACGGTGCCGTCTTCGGCATCTGGGAGGGGGAACTGGTCTCCAACTGGGAGACCTGGCGGCAGGCCGCCCCGACCTTCATCCGCCTGCACACCCGCAACGCCTTCGACTCCGCGATGTTCTACGGCGAGGTCCTCGGCTGGGCCTCCGACAAACCGGGCTGCTGCGAGGTCGAGTACGAGGCCGGCGAGGTCGTGCTGCGCAGCCGCGGCGATGCCGTGGCCCGGATCGACTCGGGGGCGGTGGAGGCGGCCCCCGATCCGTCGGTACGGCCGCACTGGCAGATCCACTTCGCGGTGACCGACGTGGCGGCCTGTGCGCGGATCGCCGAGAAACACGGTGGCAGTGTGCTGAGCGAGGAGGACACCGAGGCGATCCTCCGGGATCCGGACGGGGCACAGTTCACGGTGACGACGGCGCGGGGGGCGCGGTGACCCGTTCCGGGGGCGCCGTCGTCGGGTGCGGGTGCGTCGTGGCTGGTCGCGCAGTTCCCCGCGCCCCTGAAGGGGCGCGGCGCCGAGGGGGATG